>CBDTVT010000001.1:0-42085 GCA_965364275.1 uncultured Eudoraea sp.
GGGGAGAATACCTTATGCCACCCGGGTCGTTTCCGTAATTTCCCCATTGTCCGCTTGAATAAAAATCAACTTCTTTTTGAGCATAGGATTGAGTTTCTTTTTGTGCGATCCCGTGTAAATATCCAAGAAGCAGGATACTGAGAAATGTCTGTTTTATCATTGCTTTTGTGTTTTTAGTTAGGCTTAATCTCCTCATCAATTAATGCAAGTATTCCATCAATTTCATTTATTGCAGAAAGGTAAGTGTTGTCTTTTTCTTTCATAATCCTGATCAATAAAAACACAAGGTTTTGAAATTCGTTGGAAAAGATAAGGTCTGGGTCAACGACTTCAGCGGTAATAAAATTTACGGCTGAAGTTATATTGGGGGCAGCGAAGTTCATCATCACATCGTAATGAATATTCTCCATTCTGTTAATATAATTATAGCTTTCTTCCAACCATCTAACTCTGTTAATGATCATTTGGTTTCGAAGCAACTGTATTTCGCCGCTATTTACCATAGTCTCATAAATATTACCATCTCCTTCAAAATCTGAATAGTTGACAAGTTTTGTAGCTATAATCCCCAGGGTATCCATTTTGGTTTGGTCATTGGTCAAAATGATATCTTTGGCATATTCAAACTGGACCATGTAGTTATTGTTATAAATCATCTGACCCTGAATTAGTTTTTTATCGCCAATAATTTCATCTCTGATATTCTCATAGGTTCTTATCTCTGCAATTTTTCTCTCCCTGTTTTCATTCCAGTTATCTGCCTGAAAAGCCAGGGTAATACCAATCATTACCAGTAAAATTTCACCAATGGCATATAACAGGTATTTTTTTACGTTGTTTTCTTGAATCAATTGCTGCCTAAAACCTTTAAATAATTTCATTTTTTCTTCTAATTTTTCAACTGATCGGCAGGAAGCTAATCGTTATGAATTTACTAAAGTATTTTGTGGAACCAAAGTTTTATTGAGTGGTTTCTTTTAATAGCGGGAACAAAAAATGCTCGAAACTATTTAATGTTAAGGGGGATTATTTTTTTCTATTGATAAATAAAACAGTGTACTCGGACAATAAAAGCGGGACTTCATCCCCCATTGTTATGATTATACCCTTAAAAGTTATATCCTAGCAACATATCCTTTCATTGAGATATACTTGTTAACCATAAAACTATTATAAAAAACATGAAAAAAATTATTCTCTTAGTCGCTGCTATTGTACTTCTGGCCAGTTGCCAGGAAAAAGTGAAGGAACCCGAGGCACCGATGCCGGATCCGAATATGGAAAAATTCCATAAGAACGTTGAAACCACTAAGGCTTTTTTGGGGGCATTTTCTAACAATGACTCCTTAAACTTCAGCTCTTATATTACTGAAGATTTTATCTGGTCACCTCCCAGTGTGGGTAGTGACTCCCTGCCCAGAGCTGACTATGAAGAGGCCATGAAAGGATTTATGAAAGCGTATGACAACAAAGAACTAACCGATGCTGAGTTTTTTGCAGGCCTGGATGACAATCAAAAGCCTAATGGAGATGTCAGAGCTTACGGGTTGTGGAAGTTTAACTTTGTTGAAACCGGTAAAAGCGGAAGACTAAAATGGTACGCTGTCTACTTTTTTAATGAAGCAGGTAAAATTACACATCAGGCAGAATGGTATGATACCGCAGATCTGTATAAAGAACTTTAGGAATACATCCCATATTCCATACACTTTAAGTGCCGGAGGATATTTTCTAATAGAAAATCCGACTTTTTATAAAAAGTCGGATTTTTAAATTTTATGATTCGTTCAGTTAATAAGGTCGAGTGGTCTGCCAATTAAAGCGCAGATTCAATATCAATACCGGCTTCCAGTAAAAGATTAAAAATAAGTCGGTATTCATCCTCATTAAACTCTCCATCGGCGTTGGCCATCTCGCTCAACATTACTCCTAGTGCGGTTTTTTTATTGTCAGGCATGGCCTTTAGGACTTGCATACATTCCTTAGCGGTAATTTTCCTGGCTTCTTCTATGAGAACGCGGTCAAATTTTAGAATATCCATTAATTGGGCAAGGAAGTCAATTTCACGTTTATCAACTTTTCCGTCTACCAGAATAACCTCATCAATGGCTTTTACTATGGCTAATTTTTCAGCTAAATTAAATTTCATTATTTCTTTTTATAAGAATTGATATGATGATTCTCTGTTAATGGATCATGATATACAAGGTAATTAAAAAAAGTTATTTTCACATCCTTTTTAACTGCTTTCCGACAGGAAGCACAATTAAAAAAGGTTTTGTAACTTATCTAATATAAACCCACAATAGTATAGTATGTTAAAAAAGCTTACGATCCCTTGGCCTGCAACGATGCTTTGTATATTCCTTGTATTGAGCTGTAATAATCAGAAATCTGTTGAGGATAAAGATAATGGATCAAATGCTGATTCTGAGGCATCTCTTACGGATTCCGAATTGTTGGATATGGTTCAGCAGCAGACTTTTAATTATTTCTGGGAAGGTGCAGAACCGGTCTCAGGTCTTGCCAGGGAACGTTTTCATACAGACAATAACTACTCTAACCATTCAAAAGATATTATAACATCCGGTGGCTCCGGATTTGGGTTGATGGCCATCCTTGTAGGCATTGAACGAGGTTTTATCAACAGGAAAGAAGCTATTGAACGGTATATAAAGATCGTCAGTTTTCTGGAAAAAGCAGACCGTTTTCATGGTGCCTGGCCACATTGGTTAAATCCAGATGGTACAGTCTATCCTTTTAGTCCCGCTGATAATGGGGGTGACCTGGTTGAAACTGCTTTTTTGGTGCAGGGTTTGCTTACGGTTAAGGAGTATCTGGATGAGTCTGAACCACAGGAAAAAGACCTGGCTGTGAGGATAATTAAACTTTGGGAAGATGTTGAATGGGATTGGTATACCAGGGGAGGAGAGGAGGTGCTTTATTGGCATTGGAGCCCACAATTTGGATGGGAAATGAATTTCCCAATAGGGGGCTATAATGAATGCCTTATTCTATATGTGCTGGCCGCTGCTTCGCCAACTCACGGAATTGATAAAAAGGTATATGATACCGGATGGGCCAGGTCAGGGGCTATTCTTGATGACACTACCTATTATGGACTGGAGACGGAATTAGATCATTATGAGTATAGTGATGAACCGGTAGGACCTTTGTTCTGGGCGCATTATTCTTATTTAGGATTGGATCCTAATGGCCTTCAAGACGCTTATGCAGACTATTGGAAATTAAATACCAATCACGCACTAATTCATTATAACTATTGTCTGGACAACCCAAAGGGATTTAAGGGTTATGGGGCGAATCAATGGGGGCTAACTTCAAGTTATTCAATAGACGGCTATTCAGGACACAACCCAACTAATGATCTGGGTGTTATTTCGCCTACTGCTGCCTTATCTTCTATGCCATATACTCCGGAACAAAGTATAGCTTTTTTAAGACAACTGTATTCGGAACAGGATTCACTTATAGGAATATATGGACCATATGATGCCTATAGTAATGAGTATAATTGGTATTTGCCCAGGTATCTGGCTATAGATCAGGGCCCTATTCCGGTAATGATAGAGAACTACAGATCCGGCCTGTTGTGGAATTTATTCATGAATAATAAAGCAGTGCAAAATGGCTTGAGGAAATTAAACTTCAGCAGTCCATATTTGCAATAATATATTCGAATTATGATACGAAGAACCCTTTTAATTCTGATGCTATTTTTGTTTATAGGTCTAAATTCAAATGCTCAAAGCATCACTGTACTATCTTATAACATTCGATTAGATGTAGCTTCTGATAGCCTTAATCGTTGGGATAATAGAAAGGACTTTTTAATTGGTCAACTCAACTTTCATGAACCCGAGGTTTTTGGTATTCAGGAAGGATTACTGCATCAGTCGGAAGAAATAAAGAATGGTATGCCGGGGTATAACTATATTGGAAAAGGGAGAGAAGACGGACTCAAAAATGGTGAATTTTCCGCAATTTTTTATAATACGGAGAAGTTGGAATTACTGGAAGAAAACACCTTCTGGCTTTCCGAAACGCCTGAAATACCCTCAAAAGGATGGGATGCAGCCATAAAACGGGTCTGCACTTACGGTTTATTTAAAACTAAAAGTGGAGGCCAAAACTTTTGGGTATTCAATACGCATTTTGACCATATTGGAGAGGAGGCCAGAAAGGAAAGTGTATTCTTAATCATTGAAAGAATAGAAGAATTAAATAAGCAGGGTTACCCGGTAATACTAACAGGCGACCTTAACCTGGAGCCGGATCACCCGAGTATTTTATTGCTTTCCAGTGCCATGCAGGATAGCCATCTGCTTGCCGGGGTTAAGGCTTTTGGTCCTGAAGGAACATTTAACGGGTTTAATTTTTCAGAACCCATAACTAGAAGAATAGATTATATATTCCTATCCAAAACAGGGTTTCAGCTTCTTAAATATGCCATTTTGAGTGATTCGAAAGACTTGAGATATCCTTCAGATCATTTCCCTGTTTTCGCTAAATTATCGATTACCGAAACAGAATGAGGATGGCCCCTATGGCGGTTAAAATCAGGATCAATTTCCTGTAAAAACTTTCACGAATAATTTTAACCAAGCGTACACCAATAAATAGCCCTAATATGATTCCGGGGATCAGCTTTAAGTCTATCACCAATGTTTCCCAACTAATAGTTTTCCAGACAAAAATGTGAAAAGGAAGTTTTATAGCATTTATAATTAGAAAAAGCCACGCCGCGGTGCCTATAAATACGTTTTTGGGAAGTCGCATGGCCAAAAAATAAATATTTGAAAAAGCTCCGGCCAAATTTCCTATCATAGTGGTAATTCCTGCCATCACTCCCATAAATCCACCAAATGACCAATGTGAGGGGACAGATTTTGATTTGCGTAAATCCCACCAGTACATAAGCAATACGCTCACCAGAATAATGCCCGACATTCCAATTTTAAATGTCTTTTCGGGAAGGTTTTTTCCAATCAGAACCCCTATTAGCAATCCTAAAATCATCCAGGGTAGAAAGCGAAAAATATATTTCCATTGTGCGTGCCTGTTGTAATAAATTACGGCAAAAACATCACCAACCAAAAGTAAAGGTACAATGAGCCCAGTAGATTCCCTGGCTCCGAAGGCGAGGGCCATAAGGGTAACAATAATAATGGCGATACCTTTTAGTCCAGCTTTAGAAATCCCCAGAATTACCGAAGCAGAAAATGCCAATATCCAGGAGGTGGTGGTAATTTCCAATATAAGAGGTTAAAGAGATTAATAGGTTTTAAGAACAAAAAACAAATGTATCCTAAAAAATAATATCTTTATGCCCCGACCAAAACCAAACTATGGAACTAAGCACTCTAGACTATTCGTTTATAATTGTATTTTTCTCAATTGTTCTTCTTATCGGAATTCTTGTTTCTAAAAAATCAGGCAAGAATACCTCAGAATTTTTCTTATCCGGAAGGACTATGCCCTGGTGGTTATTGGGACTCTCTATGGTGGCAACCACATTTTCTACAGATACTCCAAACCTGGTGACCGATATTGTAAGGACGAACGGAGTTTCAGGAAATTGGGTTTGGTGGGCCTTTCTTATTACCGGTCTGTTAACAGTATTTGTTTATGCCAAACTTTGGAGAAAATCTAATGTAAATACGGATCTCGAATTTTATGAACTGCGTTATGGCGGCGCTCCGGCAAGATTTTTAAGAAAGTTTCGCGCTATTTACCTCGGGGTTATTTTTAATGTAATCACGATGTCTGCGGTTACCCTGGCAGCCATTAAAATTGGGGGAATAATGCTTGGGTTGGAACCCTGGCAGACTGTAATAAGTGCCGGATTAATTACGGTAACTTTTAGTGCATTAGGTGGATTTAAAGGCGTTGTTTATACAGATTTCTTATTGTTTTTTGTTGCAATGGGAGGCGCAATCGGGGCGGCATATTATTTAGTGAATTTACCCGAAGTTGGAGGAATACAAGCACTTATGGCCAATGAAAATGTGGCAGACAAACTCTCTATTCTGCCAGATTTCAGCGACAAGCAGGCTTTGATCACACTTTTTATTATACCTCTAGCGGTTCAATGGTGGAGTTCATGGTACCCGGGAGCGGAACCTGGTGGTGGAGGTTATATTGCGCAAAGAATGCTGGCGGCAAAGAACGAAAATCATGCTATTGGAGCTACCTTTTTCTTTAATATTATGCATTATGCCTTAAGGCCATGGCCATGGATATTGGTAGCCCTGGCTTCTTTGGTTATATATCCGGATATAGCCAGTATTCACGAGGCATTTCCAAACGTCGCAGATGATAAATTAGGACATGATTTGGCATATTCCGCCATGCTTACCAAATTGCCGAGCGGGCTTCTGGGTTTGGTTTTGGCATCGTTAATAGCCGCATATATGAGTACAATTTCTACCCAGCTAAACTGGGGATCTTCTTATATAGTTTATGATTTTTACAAACAGCAGATCAACCCCAAGGCTTCAGAAAAAAAGTTAGTGGCGGTTGGGCGTTTGTCTACTGTTGGCCTTATGGTGCTTAGTGCTCTTCTTGCATTGCTTTTACAAAATGCTCTTCAATTGTTTGAAGTACTACTCGTTTTTGGTGCTGGCACCGGTTTAATATTTATTTTAAGATGGTTTTGGTGGCGTATTAATGCCTGGAGTGAGATTACCGCTATGTTTGCCTCAGGAATTATATCTATAGTTCTTAAACTAACCGCCGTGGGGCCATTCCTATTTGCAACAGACACTGGTGTTTTTCCAGACTGGACGGAGTATCCCTTTGTTGTTCTGGTTACCACGATCATTTGGTTGGCTGCTACGTTTATAACCCAACCGGAATCTAAAACAGTTTTAAGGGACTTCTATATAAAAATTCAACCAGGAGGGCCTGGCTGGAGAAAGGTTACTAAAGATGCAAATGCAGATGGGGTTGTAATTTCTGACCCTAATGAGAAGTGGAGTGTTCCACAGGGAATATCAGCAATGGTTTTAGGCTGTGTGCTTATTTATACCTGTATGTTTGCTACTGGATATTGGATTTATGGGGATACAAAACTGGCCATCATATTAACCGTAATAGCAATTGTTTCGGGGGTTTTATTAGCAAGAGTCTGGAATCGGATGAAAGAAAATATATTGTAGTTCTATGAAAGAAAGAATTATATCTGTTGATATTTTTCGTGGCCTTACCATAGTACTAATGATTTTGGTAAACACACCAGGCACATGGTCGAATGTTTATGGGCCTTTTTTGCATTCCAATTGGCACGGATATACACCAACGGATCTTGTATTTCCATTTTTCCTTTTTATAGTAGGAACCTCAATAGCTTTTTCTTACAATAACAAAAAGGCTACGAAGGCTATCTACAAGAAAATTACGGTAAGAGCTTTAAAGTTAATAGGTTTAGGCCTTTTTTTGGGAGCATTTACAATACATTTTCCTTTTTTTAAGGATTTTGAAAGTATCCGGTTTCCGGGTGTTTTGCAACGAATTGGGGTAGTATTCTTTTTTACGGCAATTTTGTTCATAAATTTTAACTGGAGAGTACTTCTTGGAATTTGCATAACAATATTAATTGGGTATTGGATATGGATGGGTTTTATTCCTGTTAATGGCATGGCGCCAACTTTAGAAAGGGCAGCCAATAACTGGGCTAGCTATATTGACCTCAATGTATTAGGAACCCATATGTACAAGGAAGACTATGATCCCGAAGGATTATTAAGTACGCTGCCTTCTATAGCAACTTCTTTGATGGGCACATTTACGGGTTTGATACTCTTGTCTAAAAGAACTAACAAGGAAATTTTACTATTTGTACTAGGGGTGGCTCTTGTTCTGGCTGGACATCTTTGGGATCTTGTATTCCCAATTAACAAGGCTCTTTGGACCAGCAGCTTTGTATTAGTCACCGCGGGATGGGCTAATATTTTGCTGGCTTTTATTTATTATATGACGGACGTAAAAGGAATTAAATTTGGGAGTGTTTTCCGTTACGCTGGCTCAAATGCAATTACGGTGTATTTTTTATCAAGCTTTGTGACTAAAATATTCTATTCCGTTAAAATAGATGAACAAACCACACTTCATCAGTGGTTGTTTAAGAAGATATACCTTCACGATTTCATGTCTGCTGAGTTATCTTCGCTCCTGTATGGATTAACAGTTGTTTCGTTTTATTTACTATTAGCTTATGTAATGTACAGGCGCAAAATATTCATTAAGGTATAAAGTAAGTTGCTGGCATACCCTCAATACTGGCTAATTTAGGACTAAGATATGGCATTCATGACTGCAATTCCAGATACCTGGCAACGTACTTTCCAATAACATCGAACTCCAGATTCACCAAAGTGCCAATTTCATATTCCTTAAACCGGGTATTTTCATAAGTATAGGGAATAATTGCTACACTAAAGGCATTCTTTTCAGAATTAACGACCGTTAAGCTAACTCCGTCTACTGTAATGGATCCCTTTTCAATGGTTATATTATTGCGCTTCGGATCGTATTCGAAAGTAAACATCCAACTACCATCAATTCTGGTTATTTTTCTACAAATAGCCGTTTGGTCTACATGGCCTTGAACCAGGTGTCCGTCTAGTCTCGAGCCCATAACCATGGCTCGTTCCAGGTTAACCACCTGCCCCTCTTTTAGTTCTGAGAGGTTTGTCTTTTGCAGAGTCTCATCAATAGCTGTAACTGTATAATAAGAGGTTTCTTTTTCAACAACCGTCAGGCATACCCCATTGTGTGATATGCTTTGGTCTATTTTCAATTTGTCCGTTATTAGCGAACTAACCGTTATATGAAGATTACTACCTTCTTTTCGCAATCTGTGTATTTTGCCTAAAGTTTCAATTATTCCTGTAAACATGTATCGTTTAAAATAAGTAGTTTTGCTCTGTAAAAGTAGAAATAAAGAGTTTGATAACATGGAGGAAAAAGCAAAAATAAGGGTTGGGATATCTATTGGCGATTTGAATGGTATTGGATGTGAAGTTGTCCTAAAAACATTTGAAGATCCCAGAATGACGGATTTTTGCACCCCAATTATTTTTGCATCCAACAAAACCATATCTAAACAGAAGAACGATCTTGGAATCAACATTAACTACAATGGAATTAAAGAAGCTTCAAGGGCCATTGCGGGGAAAGTTAATGTAATAAATGTTTGGAACGAGATCCCAAATATACTCTATGGAAAAGCTACCGAAGAAAGTGGCGCCTATGCTTTAAAGTCACTTCGGGCAGCAGTAAATGCCTTAAAAAAGAATGAAATTGATTTACTTGTAACGGCGCCAATTAATAAAAACAATATACAAACCAAGGATTTTAACTTTCCGGGCCACACAGACTTTCTGGCGAGTGAACTGGAAGGAGAAAGTTTAATGTTCATGGTCACTGAGACTTTAAGGATAGGATTACTAACAGACCATCTGGCTGTAAAAGATGTACCTGAGGCCATTACACCTAAAGTTATACGTAATAAAATCCGGATCATGGAAGACTCTTTAAAAATGGATTTTGGCATACGAAAACCAAAAATTGCTCTATTGGGGATTAATCCCCATAGTGGAGACAACGGGGTCATTGGCAAAGAGGATGATGAAGTATTAAAACCGGTTATTAGTGAATTATCGGATGAGGGGCACTTGGTATATGGCCCTTATGCAGCAGACAGTTTTTTTGGATCTGAAGGATATAAGAGCTTTGATGCAATTCTCGCAGCATATCACGATCAGGGTTTAATCCCCTTTAAAACGCTCTCTTTTGGGAAGGGGGTCAATTTTACTGCAGGCCTGTCAAAAGTGCGCACATCTCCCGATCATGGCACGGCATATGAAATAGCGGGTAAAGGTGAAGCTGATCCGGGGTCATTTAAGGAAGCAGTTTTTATGGCAATAAATATTTTCAGGAAAAGGATGGAGTTTCAAAAACTCATGAAAAATCCATTGCAAAAACATAAAATTAAACGAGCATGATATTAATATAACTCCAATAGTTTATAACATAATTCCTGGGAAATATATTTCCTTTTTAATTGGGGTTTTAGAAAAAAAAAGTATCTTTGCACGCCTTAAACTAGTGTATAACGCGATGAAGAATAAGGAATACTGTATTCCTTTTGCAGGATTAAAACAAGGGAAACACAAGTTTGAATATCAAATAGACAATACGTTCTTTGAATCTTTTGATTACCATGAATTTAATGATGCGGAGATTAAACTTCACATTGTGTTAGACAGGATGTCAACAGTTCTGGAGCTTGAAATGAAGACTAAGGGTACAGTAAATCTCTATTGCGATCTTACTAATGAATCTTTTGATCAAAAAATAAAAGCTTCTTTGAAACTTTTAGTAAAGTTTGGGGACGTCTACAATGACGAAGATGATGAAATACTCATTATTCCACATAGAGAACATCAGGTTAATATTTCGCAATACGTTTATGAAATGATAGTATTGTCAGTACCTTCCAAACGTATACACCCGGGAGTATTAGACGGCACATTAAATTCGGAAGCACTTAAAAGGCTTGAAGAATTGCAACCAAAAGAGAATAAGAAAGACAAAAATAAAATAGATCCCAGATGGGAGGCATTAAAAAAATTACTAACGGATAAATAGATTACAAAATGGCACATCCTAAAAGGAAAATATCCAGAACAAGAAGAGATAAGAGAAGAACTCACTATAAAGCCATAGCGCCAACTCTTGCAAAGGATCCAACAACAGGAGAAATACATCTTTACCACAGAGCTCATTGGCATGAAGGTAAATTGTATTACCGCGGACAAGTTCTAATTGATAAGACAGAAGAAGAAACAGTATAGTATACCTTGCTATAATTTTAAACTCCCAACTATAATTGTTTGGGAGTTTTTTTATGGGTTAGACGAAAATCTTTAAAAATCAGCTTTTTAGGCAAAAAGTCCTAAAAAATGACTATTTTTCACGAATTTTCGACCATTTTTTAAGGTTTCTTGATAAAAACCACACTTACTATGGGAAGAATAACAGCAGCAATTACAGCTGTAGGGGCTTACGTGCCGGACTTCAGGTTAACCAATAAAATGTTGGAAACTATGGTGGATACTACGGACGAATGGATTACCACCAGAACAGGAATTAGAGAAAGAAGAATACTAAAAGATAAGGATAAAGGGACTTCTTTCCTGGCTATTAAAGCGGCTGAAAATTTAATTAGTAAGTCTAATTTAGACCCTGCTGAAATTGATCTGGTTATTGTTGGAACTGCAACACCAGATTTACCAGTTGCTTCAACATCAGCCTATGTTGCTTCGCAAATTGGGGCGGTAAATGCCTTTTCCTTTGACATGCAGGCTGCCTGTTCAAACTTTTTATTTGGGATGTCTACAGCGGCACGTTATATAGAATCTGGCAAGTATAAGAAGGTTCTCCTGATAGGAGCAGATAAAATGTCTTCTATTCTTGATTATACTGAAAGAACTACCTGTATTATTTTTGGTGATGGGGGCGGAGCGGTTCTCTTTGAACCCAATGATGAGGGATTAGGATTGCAGGACGAATATTTGAGATCTGATGGTACGGGAAGAGAGTTTTTAAAGATTGAAGCTGGGGGTTCGTTAATGCCTTCTTCTGAAGAAACCGTCAAAAACAAAAAGCATTATGTTTATCAGGACGGAAAATCTGTTTTTAAATTTGCTGTTTCAAATATGGCCGATGTGGCTGCCAAAATAATGGAACGTAATAATCTCACGCATGATGATGTGGCTTGGTTAATACCACATCAGGCGAACAAAAGAATTGTAGACGCTACAGCAAGGAGAATGGAATTGGAATCTTCCAAGGTGATGATGAATATTGATAAATACGGTAATACAACTTCGGCAACATTACCATTACTGCTTTTTGATTACGAAAAGAAACTCAAAAAAGGGGATAACCTGGTATTTGCGGCTTTTGGCGGTGGATTCACCTGGGGATCCATATATTTAAAATGGGCATATAATGGCAATAACGAATCAAAATAGAATACCATGGATATAAAAGAAATTCAAAGTCTAATTAAATTTGTAGCAAAATCTGGAGCTAGCGAAGTAAAGCTTGAAACTGATGAAATCAAGATTACTATTAGGACGGGAGCATTTAACTCTCCCCATGAAACTACAACCTATGTACAGCAAATACCGGTAAGTAGTGCTCCCGTGGGCCCATCTTTGACTCCTGCATCAACCGATGGCGCAATCGCTTCTGAAGCTAGTGCAGACGCATCCGGCACCGAGGAAGATTCCAGATATATTACCATTAAATCTCCTATTATAGGCACTTTTTACAGAAAACCATCTCCTGACAAACCGCCATTTGTTGAGGTAGGTGCTAATATAGGGCAGGGTGATGTATTATGTGTAATTGAAGCAATGAAACTATTCAATGATATTGAATCTGAAGTTTCAGGTAAAATCATAAAAGTATTAGTTGAGGATTCTTCTCCGGTAGAATTTGACCAGCCATTGTTCCTGGTGGATCCCTCATAATTTTATTTAATTGGACTCGTAATCGAAAACACTTTTAAGTGTTTGAATTCGGGTTCTTGAGAATTCTATAGTAAAAGCTATGTTTAAAAAAATACTTATTGCAAATCGAGGTGAAATAGCCTTACGTATTATACGGACCTGCAAGGAAATGGGCATTAAAACCGTGGCTGTTTACTCCAAAGCAGATGAAGAGAGCTTGCATGTTCGGTTTGCGGATGAGGCAGTTTGTATTGGCCCGGCACCCAGTAGCGAGTCCTATCTGAAAATACCCAATATAATTGCTGCCGCAGAAATTACGAATGCAGATGCAATTCATCCCGGATATGGGTTTTTATCAGAAAATTCTAAATTTTCTAGAATTTGTGCAGAGCATGAAATTAAATTTATTGGTGCTTCCGGAGATCAGATTGATAAGATGGGGGATAAGGCTACGGCCAAAGAAACCATGAAAAAGGCCGGGGTACCGGTAATTCCGGGCTCGGCAGGTTTGCTGAAAGATATTGGACATGCCAAAAAAGAAGCGAAGAAAATGGGATATCCCGTAATGCTAAAAGCTACTGCCGGTGGTGGTGGGAAAGGTATGAGGGCCGTTTGGAAGGAAGAGAATATTGAAGCGGCGTTTGAAAGTGCTGTACAGGAGGCAACGGCCGCCTTTGGAAATGGCGGAATGTACATGGAAAAACTTCTTGAAGAACCAAGGCATATTGAAATTCAAATTATCGGGGACCAATATGGGAATGCATGTCACCTTTCAGAACGAGATTGCTCAATACAGCGCAGACATCAGAAACTCACTGAAGAAACCCCTTCCCCTTTTATGACAGATGACCTTAGGGAAGCTATGGGAAACGCTGCAGTAAAGGCGGCGGAGTATATAAAATATGAAGGTGCCGGCACCGTGGAATTCTTGGTGGATAAGCACCGTGAATTTTATTTTATGGAAATGAATACACGTATTCAGGTAGAACATCCCATTACAGAACAGGTAGTGGATTATGACTTGATTAGGGAGCAGATTCTCGTAGCTGGCGGAGTACCTATTTCAGGTAAAAATTATGTCCCAAAACTTCATGCTATTGAATGCAGGATTAATGCGGAAGACCCCTATAATGATTTCAGGCCTTCACCTGGCAGAATAACTACATTGCACACCCCAGGAGGTCATGGGATTCGATTGGATACACATGTATACAGCGGATATATAATTCCTCCGAATTATGATTCCATGATTGCCAAGCTTATTACATCAGCCCAGACCAGGGAAGAGGCAATAAATAAAATGAAACGAGCTTTGGACGAATTTGTAATTGAAGGAATAGCCACAACTATTCCGTTTCACAGGCAATTAATGGACCATCCCGATTATCTGGCGGGGAATTATACCACTAAATTCATGGAAGATTTTAAAATGGATCCTAAACCAGAAGAATAGAATATGAACTCCGGCCATCGTCGGAGTTTTTTATAGCACGATGAATCTTAGTTATTGGGAATATAAAACTTGGTTATCCAACATTGATTTTACTATTGTTGGGAGCGGTATTGTGGGCCTTAATTGCGCATATTATTTGAGCAAAAAATATCCAAAAGCGAAAATTCTTATTCTTGAAAAAGGGACTTTACCCCAGGGTGCAAGCACAAAAAATGCAGGATTTGCATGTTTTGGTAGTATCTCAGAAATTGTTAGTGACCTTAAAACCCATTCTCAGGAGGAAGTGCTGGAACTGGTGAGAAGCAGATGGGAAGGGATTCAATTATTACGCACTACTCTGGGGGATTCCAAAATGGATTTTCAACAACATGGAGGACATGAACTTTTTTTAAAAGAACACACTAAATTATTTAGTGATTGTTCTGAAGCTCTAAGTAATATTAATAAGTTGCTTAAGCCTGTTTATGGCGAAGATGCATATTATTTCCATCCAAACACTTTTAACTTTAACAAGATTCAAAATCAATATATCACCAGTAGGTTTGAAGCACAAATTAATACCGGAGCCATGATGAATTCTTTGCTGTCATTGATCCGTCATGCTGGAGTAAACATATTAAATTCAATTACCGTTACCTCTTTTGATGACGGTCATGGAAACGTAAAGGTGTGTACTAACCAATTTGAATTTAAGACAAGAAAACTTATAATCGCTACAAATGGATTTGCAGCTCAGCTTCTGGATGAAGAAGTTAAACCTGCAAGGTCACAGGTTTTAATTACAAAACCAATTAATAATCTTGAGATTAAAGGGACTTTTCATCTCGATGAGGGATATTATTACTTTAGAAATATTGATAATCGTATTCTTTTAGGCGGGGGTAGAAATCTGGATTTCAAATCGGAAGAAACATCAGAATTTGGACAAACAGAACTAATTCAGAATCACCTGGACAACATGTTACAAGAAATCATTTTACCTCACACAGATTTTGAGATTGAACGCAGATGGAGCGGGATTATGGGGATAGGTAATACAAAGAGACCAATTGTAAAGCAACTTTCTGATAACCTGATATGCGGAGTAAGGCTGGGAGGTATGGGGATTGCTATAGGTAGCTTGGTGGGAAAAAATTTAGCTGATTTAACCTGATATGAAAATTTCAGTGGCCATCAAGGATGAATTACGCAGATTTTGTGTATCATTCGCAGAAGATAGGATTGGACGTATCCAAAATAATATAAATAGCATTAACGATTCTCTAAAATCCGAGACAAAGAGTAGCGCGGGGGATAAACATGAAACAGGGAGGGCTATGATTCAACTTGAAAGGGAGAAGCTGGGGCATCAGCTATATGAAGCGGAAAAGATGAGACAGGCTTTAGCTGGTATTACTACTCTGGCAAGCCACGAAAATATTGGTCAGGGCAGTCTAGTGATTACTACAGAGGGGGTGTATTATATTTCAATTTCGGCGGGAGCTTTCAAAAAGGGCCCTGCCCAAATATATTGTGTTTCTTCACTTAGCCCTATTGGAAAAAAGTTATTGGGGAAATCTAAAGGTCATTGTTTTGATTTTAATCAAAAAACGATTTGTATTAAAAAGGTTCTTTAACTTTTTTAATAAAGGAATTCCTTAAAACAACTCAGAATCATATATTTTTCAATAAATTGTTCTATGCCATCGGCAACCTTTAAATAATTACATAATCCATATTGACATGAAAGTTTATAGGGTATATAAAGGGATTCTGATTGAAAACAAAGGAATCTTTTATCTTCTGGAAGGGGAAAGTTGGGATTCATTTATTAATGACAATAACCTTTTTACAAAGATTGAGCGTCTGATTACCGGGATGGAGCCTTTACAAGATCCGGAAACTTATGTAAAAAAAGGACTCCTTGCTCCCGCAGAAAACCAGGAAATCTGGGCCAGCGGAGTTACCTATTTCAATAGCAAACTGGGACGTGAAGAAGAATCAAAAGAAAAAGGAGGCAGTAATTTTTATGCCAGGGTATATGTTGCAGAACGGCCGGAATTGTTCTTTAAGTCTATGGGTTACAGAGCGGTTGGCTCTGGAGGAAAAGTTCGAATAAGAAAAGATTCTACCTGGGATGTTCCAGAACCTGAGTTAACCCTTGTAATTAGTTCATCCGGTAAAATAATTGGGTACACTATTGGGAATGATATGAGTTCCAGAAGCATTGAAGGAGAAAATCCTTTGTACTTGCCCCAGGCAAAGACTTACGATGGATCCGCAGCTATTGGCCCCTGTATTTTAGTTGTTGAAGGACCTCTTCCAAAAACAACAAAAATCAGGCTTGAAATACGGAGGGATAGTAAACAGGTATTTACCGGTGAGATAGGGATTGATCAAATTAAACGCAAGTTTGAAGATTTGGTAAGTTACCTCTATGCAGAAAATTCTTTTCCCTTTGGCAGCCTGCTAATGACGGGAACTGGAATAGTTCCTTCTACGGATTTTACTTTACAAAAAGGCGATGAAATTAAAATTGAGATTGATGGAATTGGCACCTTAATAAATACTGTAGACCAATAGTTTATTCAATCTTCTTCTGGTTTTTTCCGGCTCGTTTTCTTCTTTGCTACTACTCTTTTAGTTTTTAATCTTCTTTCTACCGAAGTTTTAGAAGGAGAAGTTTTTTTACGTCTTTTAGGAACTTTAAGAGCTTCCTCAAGTAGTTTTAGTAAACGGTCTTCTGCAATTTCCCTATTCTTATGTTGGCTCCGGGATTCGTCACATTGAACCTGCAGTTTATTTTCCGATGTAAGTCGTTTATTGAGTTTTTTATATAGGCGTTCTTTTTCAGATGCATTAAACGCCTTTGAACTAGCCAGGTTTAAAGTAAGTTCCACTTTTGTAGATACTTTATTAACATGCTGGCCACCTGCACCTCCACTTCGGACGGCTCTAAACTTTGATTCCTGTAATATCAAGTCTTTGTTCATTTCGCAAAGGTTGATTAGAGTTTTAGCCTTTGATTAATTGTTTCAAGAGAAATATTCAGAAAAACTTCTGTTTCAATTTCTATATTCCGTTCTGAATGGAAATAGATTATTTGCTCATCTGTAAGTCCTTCAACCAGATAATGACTTCCCATCGGATATGTTTTTTTTACAACCACGGGAAGACCGGAATTTCGGGATACTTTAAATTCATGAGCATAGACAATAATTTTTCGTTTGGTATCTGCATATGATTTAATAATGTTAATTGGAACCAAATTAGCTTCACCAAAGAGCGAAGCAATGTAAAGGTTTCGTGGGCTCTTATACAACTCCTCGATGGGTTCTTCAGCTAATATTTGTCTATCCTTGAGTACGAGTACTCGGTCTGCAAATGGTAATATATCATTGTGATCATGAGTGGCGGTTAAGCAAGTTATCTTCTCTTGCTTCAGATAGTTGAATAAATTTCTTCTTAAACTGTTTTTTCTAAAGTTATCTATATGACTAAACGGTTCATCCAATAGCAACACTTCAGGTTTTTGAGCTAAAGCCCTGGCCAGAGCAACGCGCTGTTGCTGTCCAATGCTCAATTGCTTTACTTTGGTTTTTGCAAACCTTTTCATTTCGATAATCTCAAGCAACTCCTCAGTGCGTTCTTTTAGTTCTTTGGGATAAAATACGGAAAGATATTCAGAAATATTTTCAACCACGGTAGTAACTCCCATAAGGTCGAACCCCTGCGACATATACTTCATGTAAGACTCTCCGGGGACAAGATTAAAAAGAGGCCCCTTGACTTGTTTTCTTCCCCAAGAAATATTTCCTTGAGCCGGCTGAAGCGTTCCGTAAACTAGCTGTAAAAGGGTGCTTTTACCACAACCGCTTTCACCCATTACGCCCAGATGTTCACCTCTATCAACTGAGAAGCCAATATCATCCAGTACCGAATCCTTGTCATAGGCAAAAGATAGACCGGTTATTTTTAACATGATTATTATCTTAAACGACTTCTAAAAAAAATCCGTTTCTGTAGAAACGGATTTTGCTCTGAATTATTGATAGTTACTCTTTAAATTCCTTTATGGCTGCCTTATTTGGCAATTCTTTATAGTTCATATTATAAAGAGTAAATGCAAAAATATCGGCATATTGCTCAATTGTTTTACTAACAGGTGTCCCTGCTCCATGGCCGGCGTTAGTTTCAATGCGAATAAGAGTAGGATTAGGACCTGACTGCTTCTCCTGAAGTTCGGCCGCAAATTTAAAACTATGGGCTGGTACAACACGGTCATCATGGTCTCCTGTTGTAATCAAGGTGGCAGGGTATTCGACTCCTTCTTTTACATTATGAATGGGTGAATAAGCTTTCAGGTACTGAAACATTTCTTCACTATCTTCAGAAGTGCCATAATCATAATGCCATCCCGCACCTGCAGTGAAAGTATGATAACGGAGCATATCCAGAACACCTACAGCCGGTAGCGCTACTTTCATTAGTTCAGGTCTTTGGGTCATGGTAGCTCCTACTAAAAGACCACCATTAGAACCTCCTCTTATTGCCAAATTTTCCGATGAGGTATATTTGTTCTCTATAAGATACTCCGCAGCAGCTATAAAATCGTCAAACACATTTTGCTTTTTCGTTTTTATACCGGAATTATGCCATTTTTTCCCGTATTCTCCACCACCTCGCAAATTAGGTACAGCATAAACACCTCCTTGTTCCATCCAAACGGCATTGACAATACGGAAAGAAGGGGTAAGACTTATATTGAAGCCACCGTAGCCATAAAGAATAGTGGGGTTTTTGGAATTGAGTTTTAGTCCCTTTTTATAGGTTATAATCATTGGGATTTCAGTTCCATCTTTGGAGGTATAGAATACCTGCTTAGACTCATAATCATGGGAATTAAAATCAATTTCCGGTTTCCAGTAGGGGGAATAATTACCTGTTTCCACGTCGTATTTATAAGAGGAACCAGGAGTGTAATAATTAGTAAATGAAAAGTAGAATTCTTTTTCTTCCTTTTTACCACCAAAACCATTTGCACTGCCTATACCGGGAAGTTCTATTTCACGTATAAGCTTACCATCATAATCATACTGAAAAACTTTGGATATGGCATCAATCATATATTCTGCAAAGAAGTAACCTCCGCCGGTATTTGGACTAAGAACATTCTCTGTTTCAGGAATAAAATCTTCCCAGTTTTCCTGACCTGGGTCTGAAGCATCTACAGTTATGACCTTCTTATTAGGAGCATCTAAATTGGTAACCATATAAAGCTTTGAGCCTACATTTTCAATGACATTACTATCTGAGTCTTCATGATCTAATATGGTTATCAGCTTACTATTCGGCTTTCTCAAACCTTTTATATAAAGTTTATTACCCGAGGTGGAATTTGCAGCTGAAATAAGTAGATAATTATTATCCTCAGTCACACTTCCACCTATATACCTATGTTTTTCTTCAGGAATACCTCCAAAAATTAATGCATCTGTATTTTGCGGAGTACCCAACTTATGGTAATACAGCTTATGCTGATCTGTCTTAGCAGAGAGTTCACTACCTTCAGGTTTATCATAACTTGAATAATATAAACCTTCATTACCATACCAGGAAAGGCCACTAAATTTTACATCAATTAGGGTGTCTTCAACAATAGTCTTCCCTTCGGTCTCCATAACAATTACCTTCCTCCAGTCACTTCCTCCTACGGAAATGGAGTAAGCAGCCATAGAACCATCTTTTGTAAAACTCAACCCCATTAATGAAGTAGTTCCATCTTCCGAAAAACCATTTGGATCTAAAAAAACTTCGGCTTCCTGGTTCTCTTTTTGACGATATACTACATATTGGTTTTGCAAACCATCATTCTTATAAAAATAGGTGTAATCACCCTCCTTGAAAGGGGAACTAAGTTTCTCATAGTTCCATAGTTGCTCTAATCTATTCTTCAGATCTTTCCTGAACGGTATTTTATCCAAATAGCCAAAAGTGACAGCGTTTTCTTCTTTAACCCATGCTTCCGTTTCTTCACTCCGGTCATCTTCTAGCCAGCGATAAGGATCGTTAACTGCAGTTCCAAAATAGTTGTCAACGGTATCTGCTTTTTTAGTGGTTGGATAATTCACGGCAATGGCATCTTTTTGTTCTGAGTTCTTGCAAGAAATGTTAAAAAAAATAAGAAGTAATATAATCCCAATATTTTTCAAAATAGATATTTTTAAAAACCAAAAATACCATAAAAAAACCTTTAAGTACTAGTGCACCAAAAGGTTTTAACAGATTTTATAATAGAATCATCAGATGAGTTCTTTGTCCACCAGGTATTCAGCTATTTGAATAGCATTTGTCGCAGCACCTTTTCTGAGATTATCGGCAACTATCCACATATTTAGGGTGTTTCGCTGCGTTTCATCTCTTCGTATTCGTCCTACAAAAACATCATCTTTATCTTGGGCATAAACCGGCATCGGATAAGTGTTGGTATCCGGATTATCCTGTACAACAACTCCCGGGGTATTATTCAGAATTCTTCTTACTTCATTAAGCTCAAAGTCGGATTCAAATTCAACGTTAACGGATTCAGAATGACCTCCTGCAGTAGGAATGCGCACGGCGGTTGCTGAAATTGAAAATGTGCGGTCGTCCAGTATCTTCTGAGGTTCCCTGGCTAATTTCATTTCTTCTTTGGTATATCCATTTTCCATAAATGTGTCACAATGCGGCAGGGCATTTCTGTTGATAGGATATGGATATGCCATTTCACCTTGTATTCCGGCCATTTCATTCTCCAACTGTTTTACAGCTTTTACCCCTGTTCCGGAAACGGATTGATAGGTTGAAACTATTACACGCTTCATTTGATATCTGGCATGCAAGGGTGCCAGCACCATAACGAGTTGAATAGTAGAACAATTGGGATTGGCAATTATTTTATCTGCTTTGGTTAATTTATTTGCGTTGATTTCCGGAACGACCAATTTTTTTTCAGGATCCATGCGCCAGGCCGACGAATTATCAATTACCGTGGTTCCAGCTGCAGCAAATTTTGGCGCCCATATTAGTGATGTATCTCCACCGGCAGAAAAAATAGCCAAATCCGGACGGGCAGCTACAGCATCCGCAAGGCCTATTACGCTAATGGATTGCCCGTTATAGGATATCTTTTTTCCAACAGATCGCTCAGAGGCGACCAATAATAGTTCAGTTATTGGAAAACTCCGCTCTTTAAGCACTTTTAGCATTACTTCGCCAACCATTCCGGTTGCGCCAACTACAGCTACCTTCATGTTTTTATTATTTAGTGTCCAAAGGTATTGCAACCAATGTTGATGAACAAGATTTTTTATTAGAATTATAGAAAAATAACAAATTGTTATAAATAGAACAATTATAAAAAAATGACCACCAATTCAGTTTGCGAAAACTAATTGGCGGCCTTTAAGTTAGTATAGTAATGTAGCGGTTACTCCCTTAAAAGGAGTTTAATTTCTTATTATTTTTTTAATAAATCTCTTATTTGTGTTAATAGTTCTTCCTGACTTGGACCTGAGGGAGCAGGCGGAGCAGGCGGAGTTTTTGTTTTGTTATAGGACTTAACAAGAAGAAACATAACAAATCCTACAATTAGTAAATTAACAATAGTATTTACCCATGCTCCCCATCGAATTGCATTTTCCGCTACATAGCCAGCTTCTCCTTCAACCCCTGAGGTCTCTGTTAGGACATATTTTAAATTTGCAAAATCTACACCTCCTGCAAATTCGCCCACGATTGGCATAATAATGTCGGCGACAAAGCCATTAATAACAAGGCCTAGGGCCCCTGCCATAATTACAGCAACTGCAAAATCAATTACATTACCGGTCATAATGAAATTCTTGAATTCTTTTAACATGTCATTAGTTTTTAAATGGTTAGGTAATAAATGTGGTCACAAGATACTCAAAATAACTATTCTTAACAATTTGTTAAATAGTTCATTAGTCTCCTATAATTACCCTTTTTACTCTTTGGGAAATACAGCTTAGAAGTTCATAGGAAATTGTGTTTGCTCCGGCTGCAAAAGTCTCTGCAGAATGCTCTTTTCCAAATACAACTACCTCATCACCTTCCTCGCATTCAATGCCCGTTATATCTATCATGATCATATCCATACAAACATTTCCAATAATAGGTGCTTCCTTACCGTTTACTAAAACCGAAGCTTTTCCATTGCCATATTGTCTTCCAATTCCATCAGCATGCCCAAGAGGCAGAGTTGCAGTTTTTTTGTATCCCTGAGAAGTAAAAGCCCTGTTGTAACCTACACTTTCATTAGGTTCTATATTGTGTATCTGCGAGATTATTGTTTTTAATGTAGCCACAGGTCGCAACTTAGCATCATACCTGGCTTCATTTCCATATCCGTAAAGGCCAATACCACTTCGCACCATTTGGAATTGTGATTCTGGGAAATTGAATATCCCGGAGGTATTAAGCATATGCATAAATGGACTAATTTTTAATTTGGAAGTAAATTCCTCGGCAATCTTTTCAAAGGATTTAATTTGATTTTTGCTAAATTCTTCTTCAGACTTGTCTTCAGAGGCGGCCAAATGAGAAAATATTGATTTTATTTTCAATTCATCCTTACCCTCAAGCTCATTGGCAATATAGTCAATATCATTTTCCCAAAATCCAAGCCTGTTGAGGCCTGTGTTGAATTTTAAGTGGACAGGATAAGCCTTTTGCTTTTGTGCCTTTGAAGCATTGATGAATTCTCGGAGTACTCTGGGGGAATAAAGACTGGGTTCCAGGCAATATTTTATAACCATTGTATAATTGGAAGGCTGTGCATGCAATACAAGTATAGGTGTTTTAATTCCCGCCTCCCTTAAAACCTTTCCTTCATAGGCATAAGCCACCGCCATATAATCTACTCCTAGTTTCTCCAGTTTTTTTGCAATGATCACGGAATCACTTCCATAGGCAAATGCCTTTACAACAGCCAAAAACATGGTTGAAGGATGTATTTTGGTTCTAATATAATTGTAATTATGTTCTAAAGCCACAAGATCCAACTCCAGTGTAGTCTCTTTAGCTCTAGGCATTGGCATCTTTTTTATTTTGCTTTATCTCCTCAGCTTCTACCTTCATTTTATTAATTTTTTCTTTGAGCATAGCTTTGTAGAATGCAGCCCGGCTTAAAGGTTCGTATTCTTCTGTTTCGCCCAGCAGTACCAATTTATCATTATTAGATTTTCTAAAACTATAATTTGCAAGATTGCCGGTACGTGTGCAAATAGCATGAACTTTGGTTACGTATTCCGCAGTAGCCATTAAAGCAGGCATTGGCCCGAAAGGATTACCTTTAAAGTCCATATCGAGTCCGGCAACAACAACACGTATCCCCATATTTGCGAGATCATTGCAAACAGTCACAATTTCATCATCAAAAAACTGAGCTTCATCTATTCCAACTACATCACAGTCGTCTGCCAGAAGTCGGATATTTGCCGCCGCTGGGACAGGCGTGGAACGAATTTCATTTTCATCATGAGAGACTACCTTCTCTTCATGATATCTGGTGTCTACAATTGGCTTAAATATTTCTACTTTTTGCTTTGCAAACTGGGCTCGTTTAAGCCTGCGAATCAACTCTTCCGTTTTTCCGGAAAACATTGAGCCAGAGATAACCTCTATCCAACCGAATTGTTCCTTATGATTAACAGTGTTTTCGAGAAACATTTTGTAATTTTAAACCAAAGTAAGGGGTTTATTCCCTTATTTATGATAACGCAATATAAAAGTATTAAAAAAGATAGACCTTTACTGTTTAGTCTAAACAAAAAGAAATGAAGCGAAAATTGAAAGAGGAATTAATTAAGATGTCCACAGATATAATTACCTCAAAGGGTCTCACGGAGACGGAGATACCGGAATTATATGAAGCTGCAAGAAATCTTTACGAGAAATTGGCCGTTCTTAAGTTTATTGATGAAAAACTCAACGATATTGAAATTGACGTGTCCAAAAATGTTATTGCATCCAGGTTTGAGAAAATGGCCAATGCCGTATTGAATGAAAATAAATCGTTTCCCGAAAACAACCCTCACGACGAAGATATTATTACTCAGGGAATTGATACCATAAAAGGCATGGTATCTGAAATGCCAAACAATGAGGATAATGACAGGCTTTTTGCTGAATTTGTTGCAAAACCTGAGACCGCGAAGGCCGATAATAACAAAACCTCGGCAGATATTTCTCAAGCGGTAAAAGAAGCTTCCAAGCCAAAATCCTTGAATGACAAACTCACAAATAAAGAAATAACCGTGGGTTTAAACGACAGGTTGGCTTTTGTTAAACATCTTTTTAATAATAGCACAGAAGACTTCAACAGGGTAATTTCCCAACTAAATACCATTGATTCTTATGAACGATCTATGGCCTTTATTGAAAATATGGTTAAGCCAGATTACGATAAATGGGTGGGAAAGGAAGAATATGAAATCAGGTTCCTGGCTCTTATAGAGCGTAGATACTCCTAATTTCTAATATCGGATTAACTGCGATTATAAGAAATGTATATTGCTCATACTACTTCAAAAAGAAGGTAAGATCTTAAAACAGTGCTGACAGGCAAGTTATTTATTGTTCCAACACCTATTGGAAATTTGGAGGATATTACCTTTAGAGCAATAAAAGTTCTTAAGGAAGTAAACCTGATATTGGCTGAAGATACTCGTACAAGCATTAAACTTTTACAGCACTACAATATAAATACCCCAATGCAGAGCCATCATATGCATAATGAACATAAAACGTTAGATGGTATTGTACGAAGACTTAAAAATGGAGAACAAATTGCACTAATTTCCGACGCCGGTACCCCGGCTATTTCCGATCCCGGGTTTTTACTAAGTCGGGCCTGTGTTGAAAAGGGAATCGAAATTGAATGTCTTCCGGGAGCAACTGCATTTGTTCCAGCACTTGTAAATAGCGGACTTCCCAACGATCGATTTGTCTTTGAAGGTTTTCTGCCAATAAAAAAGGGCAGACAAACCCGATTAAATGATCTGGCAGAAGAAACTCGAACTATGGTTTTCTATGAGTCTCCACATAAGCTTCTAAAGACTTTATCACAATTTGTAACCTATTTTGGCCCTAAACGACCAATATCCGTTTCCAGAGAACTTACTAAGATGTATGAAGAAACCATTAGAGGCAATACATCTGAGGTCTTAGAGCATTTTGAAAGCAAAACACCAAAAGGAGAATTTGTAATCGTGGTTGCTGGAAAAAAATAACCTTAATCTTTCCGGAATCTGATTAAAAGAATAACAAATTTGCTGTAAGTAAGACAGGTTATTTATGTTTCCCCTTTTCCCATCCATATTTACCCAAATAGAGCTCACCACTTTCTACAGCTCCATCCTCAATTGTTGTTCCCATAGAATCGTTCCAACGGTTTAGGTAACCAAAAAGAGAAATTACTCCTAACATTTCAACAATCTCACCTTCATTCCAATACTTATACAATTGATTCTTGATGTTCAGATCCACCGCATTGGGAACCTGTGAAGCGGCCAAGGAAAAATCCAGAGCAACACGTTCAGCTTCCGAAAAGGCGGGATGGGTTCTGTACTCCCAAATATTATCCAATTGCTCCTGCTCGGCGCCATACCGTTCGGCAGCCCTTATCGCATGAGCCTGGCAATAGCGACAACCAGTTGCATTACTGCTGACCCAGGCAATCATTCGTTTAAGGGCAGAAGTAACCCTGCCTTCATTGGCCATAACCGCCTTGTTTAGATTAATAAAAGCCTTGGATATTGCAGGTCTATGTTGCATGGTGAGCACAGAATTTGGACAAAACCCCAGGGTCTCATTGAAGAATTTTGCTAAATCTTTGGTTTGCTGATCATGATTAGGATTAAGAGGTTGTACAAGTGGCATAGTGGTAGTATTTTTGTACTCCACAAGAAACGAAAAATTATGAGCACAACAAATCAAATTACGACCAAATGGTTAGGCAATATGGCCTTTGAATGTAATAATCCCTCCGGATTAAATTTAATAATAGATGCTGGCCCTGATGATGGGGGAGAGGGTAAAGGCCTAAAGCCTAAAGCTCTTATGCTATCTGCTTTGGCAGGTTGTTCTGGTCTTGATGTTGCAATGCTAATTAAAAAAATGAAACTTGATGTTGAGGACTTTAGTATAGAGACCATTGCTAACTTAACAGATGAACATCCCAAATACTATGATGCCGTTACCATAGAATACCATTTTTGGGGCGGGAGCCTGGAAGAAAAAAAATTGCAAAGAGCCGTAGATCTTTCAGTTGAAAAGTATTGTGGTGTAATGGAAATGTTCAGGAAGTTTGCAAAGCTTGAAATAAAAACAATATTCCATAAAGATTGAATCCCCTTCTTCAGTGTAGCACGGATTGATCAAAATAAAAATAAAAGAGTTATTTCTGCATTTAAGATGCAGGAATTCGTCTTATATTACAATAGACACATAAAGTGGTACAATGCGCTGGACATTAAAACCAAGACAAGATGATGAGCAAATAAAAGCTTTAGCCGAAATACTCAAAGTAGATCGACTGGTAGCTCAATTATTGCTACAGCGTGATGTTACATCATATGAAGAGGCCAAAAAGTTCTTCAGACCTCAACTCTCCGACCTCCATGACCCATTTCTTATGAAGGATATGGAACTTGCCGTTAAGCGTATAGAGAATGCAATACTGGCAAATGACAATATCCTTATTTATGGAGATTATGATGTAGACGGAACTACGGCGGTAGCGTTACTATCATCATATTTACTTACACTATATCCGAATGTGGCAACCTATATTCCTGACAGATACGCGGAAGGCTATGGTATATCTTATGCGGGAATTGACTTTGCAGAGGACAATAATTTTGCTCTTATTATAGCATTGGATTGCGGAGTAAAGGCTATCGATAAGGTATCCTACGCCAAGGAAAAAGGAATTGATTTTATCATATGTGACCACCACAGGCCCGGAAAGAAACTACCAGATGCTGTAGCCGTTTTGGACCCAAAAAGAAACGATTGCACCTATCCATATGATGAATTATGCGGATGTGGTATTGGTTTTAAACTTATACAGGCACTAAACATTATTAGAGAGGATAGCTTTGATAAACTCATTCCATACCTTGATCTGGTAGCAACTGCCATTGGGGCGGATATCGTACCCATAACAGGAGAAAATAGGGTCCTGGCTTATTTTGGGTTAGAGGTGATTAATTCAGCTCCTAGAACTGGTTTTAAGGCAATAATTAAAAACATCCAAAAGAAAAAACTCACCATAACAGATGTCGTTTTTATAATTGCTCCCAGAATAAATGCGGCAGGGCGCATGAGACATGGTCAATATGCGGTAAATCTATTAATAGAGCAAAATATGGAGCAGGCAGTTAAATATGCTTCAGAGATCGAAGAATTTAACACTAACAGGAAGGGATTGGACCGGGAGATTACAGAGGAGGCACTTGCCATGATCCTGCAGAATAAGGAAGAAGATAGATTTACTTCCGTTGTTTATAAAGATACCTGGCACAAAGGGGTCATTGGGATAGTTGCCTCCAGACTTACTGAAACTTACTATAGGCCTACATTAGTGTTCACAAAAAGCGGTGATAAACTTGCCGCATCGGCCAGATCTGTCAAGGGTTTCGACGTTTATAATGCCTTAGAACATTGTGCCGATTCTATTGAGCAGTTTGGGGGACATAAATACGCTGCAGGGCTAACATTAGTTGAAGAACAATATGAAATATTTAAGTCGCAATTTGAAAAGGTAGTAGCTGAAACAATAGACCCAAATCTCTTGACCCCGGAGATCACTATTGATGCAAAACTCAATTTAGATCAGATAAGTCCAAAACTCTTGCGTATAATACAACAATTTGGGCCTTTTGGTCCGGGTAATATGACTCCGGTTTTTATGACAGAAAACCTCCGTGATACCGGTTATGCAAAAGGGGTTGGAGAGGACAATAAGCATCTTAAACTTGCAGTAACTCAGAATGGTTCTGGTTCGGTTGGAGCCATAGGGTTTAATTTGGGGAGTAAGCTTCCGGTTGTTCAAAATGGAAAACCATTTAGCGCCGTTTTCGCTTTGGAAGAAAATCATTGGAATGGAATTGTTAGCTTACAGTTGAAAGTCAAGGATTTAAGATAAAGGTATCTACTGTCCAAAAGTTTCCAAAGAGAATTTGGTGCCATCAAAGACCCCATAAGTATAATAAGAAATCCAGTCGCCGAGGTTTACATAGGCAGACGTCTCACCTAAAGTTATTTCAAGAGGTAAATGCCTGTGCCCGAACACGAAGTAATCGTGGTGTTTTTCTTTTAGTTTTCTCATAGAATATTGCACGAGCCATTCTTTATCCTCACCCAAAAAGTGAGTGTCCTCCTCTCCGGATATTAATTTGTTATTTAAAGAGAAATATTGTGCTAACTTAACTCCCAGATCGGGGTGTAACCAACGGAAACACCATTGTGCCAACCGATTTGTGAAAAGTTTCTTCATTCGCTTATAACCTTTATCACCAGGCCCTAATCCATCTCCGTGACCAATAAAAAAAGTGGTGCTATTGATTTTGAATTGTTGAGGTTTATGATAAACAGGAATGTTGAGTTCATTTTCGAAATACCCATTCATCCAGAGATCGTGATTGCCTACAAAATAGAATATTGGAATTCCTGAGTCTGTAATTTCAGCGAGTTTACCCAGGGTTCGTGTAAATCCTTTAGGAACAACAGTTTTATACTCAAACCAGAAATCGAATAAATCTCCAAGTAGGAAAATAGCCGCAGCATCCGTCTTCACTTCATCCAACCATGCTACAA
This sequence comes from uncultured Eudoraea sp., assembly GCA_965364275.1. GTDB lineage: Bacteria > Bacteroidota > Bacteroidia > Flavobacteriales > Flavobacteriaceae > Eudoraea. The sequence continues at coordinate 28,861 of CBDTVT010000001.1, forward strand.
ATTTCTTTTCCCGGGGAAGACTTTGTTCCCGTGTAGGGGCACCTAAATGGTTATCGCTGGCAAAATATACCTTTTTACCTATTGGGACAGAGATGCTTTTCATTTAGTGTAAAGATACATAAAGCAACCTAGTTATCACCGGCATGCCATTCGGCAAAGGCAGTGTCTGTTTCGCGAAGATTTACTGAATGTAACTGTATTTCTTTAGATAAGCGGGCTTTAATTTTGCTTGCGAAATCAATTACCATATTTTCACTCGTGGGCTGATAATCTGCGAGGATTACTTTATGCCCTCGGACTTTTAATTCTTTTGCCAATTCTATATGAGGGGTATTTTTGTTAAATACCGTAGCATGATCAAAAGGGTCTACGATTTCTTCTTTTACTATTTTTTTTAAGTCACCAAAATCAATGACCATTCCAAGTTTAACATTGGATGTATCCGTAATTGGCATTCCAATTACGGTAACCGAAAGTTTATAACTATGGCCATGTACATTTTTACATTTACCATCGTAGCCATATAGAGCATGGCCGGTTTCAAAAGTGAATTGTTTGGTAATCCGTATTTTATGCATTCGTTTTAACTCTGCTACAAATGTATAAAATCTTTATAGGGGAGCATAGACTATTTTGTAAGGTATTATTAAAGGAGATTAGCCTATTTTTTAAATTTTCTCCTGTTTCTAATTCTATTAAAAATATATATAACTACTACCAAAAGAGCCAGCATTGGAAAGAGAAGATCTCCATTTAGGAATTCAAAAAATTTCATACTGTTATTTCTTAAGACTATTTAACTTCTCCTTACTGGCCGGTGAAAGAGCTAATTTACCCGAAATCTCAGCTCGGCTAGTTAATAATTCTCTCCATGAAGTAGTATCTTCCCAAAGAATCTTTTTTATAGCTTTTAAAGCTTCTGGATTATAGGATGCCAGAGTTGACATAAAAAAATCCAACTCCCTGTCCATTTCTTTAATGGAATTAAAAACCTTAGAATACAGTCCTTTTTCCTGGGCCCAATAGGCATTTTTCCATTCTGTAGGTGACAAAGCCAATTCGGCAAAACCAGCCATTCCTATTTTACGTTGAACCGCAGGTTCAATAACTAATGGCGCTATCCCGATAGAAAGTTCAGAAAGTCTTACAGAAGCAGCTTCAGTAGCAAAGACATAGTCACATGCAGCGATAAGGCCAACTCCTCCGCCCACGGCTTTTCCCTGTACTCTGCCAATGACAGGATGTACACATTCTCGCATAGCATTGATAACATTAGCAAAACCACTAAAAAATGTTGTCCCTTCGTCTGTGTTTGATATTGCCAGCAATTCATCAAAGGAGGCACCTGCACAAAAAGCCCTATCTCCTTCTGATTTTAAAACTACAATAGAAACTGCCTCATTGGAAGAAATATTTTTAAGTTCATTAGTTAATCGGTCTAAAAGTTCACTGACAAAAGAATTACTTGCAGGATGGCCAAATTCTATAGTAGCAGTTCTATTCTCAATTTTGGTATAAAGACTACCGGCGGGTCTGTTTGTGCCCATTTGAATTGTTTTTTGTAAAATTAAACCTTTTGTAATAGTGGGCGAAATTTTCTACGGAACTTCCATACAAGGGCGCTACCTCTAATTATCATCCACATGGCAAGTGCAATCCAAATTCCTTGTAGGCCAAAACCGAAGGTTTTACTTAATAATAATAAAGGAATAAAACCTAAAAAAGTGGCTGTCAACAGAACATTCCTGAGAAATTTCATTTCACCCAATCCCTTAAACAAACCATCAAAAACAAAGGCAATAGAATTCATTGGTAATCCCAGGATAAGGATAAAGAAAATGGAGTAGAAGGTCTCCAGTACCATAGGGTCATTTGAAAAAAGGCGTCCCAGCGGTCTGTAGAAGATAAAACCGTTAAGCATTAAAAACAAACTCACCATTCCACCATATAGAGCGATTTTTTTGGCTAATGACCATAGGGTATTGTAATCTTTTGCGCCAAGTAATTTACCCCCCATAATATTACCTGCCGCACCATAGCCATCTATAAAAAAGGCAGCAAAAAGCCATAGATTTATGGCTATTGTATGTGCTCCGATATATCTATCGCCCAGCGCTGCAGCTTCTCGTACAGCAAGAATAAGAGTAATATTAAGTGCAATAGCACGGATAAAAAGATGGAAACTCATTACCGCCAGGCGCCCCAACTCCCTATGTATCGGAAATCTTGGGATAAGGCTAATATTCGTTTTTAATCGCAGGAGGACAAATGCCATTATGGCCATTACACCTTGGGAGATAAGGCTTGCCCATGCCGCACCTTCCAGGTTATAGGCAGGAATTATATCTGATATGCCGTAAACCAAAATAAAATCTAACACGATGTTTAACACGGCTCCTGTTATAGCTATGAGCATAGGCCAAAATGTGTTTTGTAATCCTCTGAAAATTCCCATAACAGCAAATACGAAAAGTGTTAAAGGGAAACCCCATACACGAATGGAGTAATAAGTAACACAAAATTCTAATATTTTTCCCGAAGCATTTAATAATTCAAAAATCTCCTCTACAATAAAAATGGTAGAAAGCAGTATTAACACACTAAGAGCTACATTAAAAAAAATTGCCTGCGCCGGTAAATTCTTAACCTCATCTAGCTTGCCTGCTCCTAAATATTGAGAGATAATTGCAGATATGGCACTTCGGGTTTGCCCAAGGATCCATATAAGCATGGACAAAAAGGAACCTACGATCCCAACCGCAGCTAGTGACTCCAGACCGTAGGTTTGAATATTACCAACAATAGCAGTATCGGTTATAGATAAAACAGGTTCTGCTATCCCGGCTATAGTTGCAGGAATAGCTAAGGTATTAATGGTTTTGAAACTTACAACTGTTTTCAAAAATAGAATGGATTACAAAACGAGTTCATAACAGCAAAAAGGATAATTACTCTGTTTGGGGAAATAGACATTTCCCAGTTTTTGATAACCCCGTTGCTCATAAAATTTTTGATTCTTTTTGTTTTGGCTAAATGTATCCAATCGTATAGAGATATACTTGTTATCCCGCGCATAATTTTCAGCAAATTTCATTAACATTCGCGCATAGCCTTTGCCCTGGTATTCAGGCCCCACAGCGAGCCTGTGAATATATATGTTATTTTCGTTAAGAGTTAACCAGTTAATAGGAATATATTCCTCATCCATATATGTGGTAATAGTTATGCAGCCTATAAGAGTATTTCCAGATTTAAGAACAAATAATTCCTTTAGGGAAATATCTTTTTCAAAAGCTTCTCTGGAAGGGTATTCTTCATTCCATTGAAATATCCCTATTTTTTCCATTTGTTTCGCACAGGCAGTGGTAAGCCGAAGTATTTCCGGGATTTCCAGTATCTTTGCGCATCTAATCATGATTAATTTATCAAATAAGTTGTAAATTTAAATTAATAATACCAAACCTTATGAATAACATATTGGTACCTATAGGAACTTCTCCTACTGCTCACGAGACTTTACAATATGCCGTGGAATTTGCAGCGCAATTTTCTTCAAGAATTTATGTCATGGAAGTATTTGCAGCTACGGCAACGGCAGGGAAGTTGAAGAATATTTCAGAGAAAGTGGCAGAAAGCAGTAAGAAGCATGTCAAGGAAGTTATTGAAAAGGTAGATTCAAAGGATGTAGATATGAAGATTGCCACATATAATGGCGATATAATAGATGGACTGAAGGAAATTGACAAAGAACTTGGTATTGATCTTATTATTATTGCCCCGAGATGTAATGACGTTAACGAGGAATTATATCTGGGACATACAACCGGGAGAATAGTTAAAAGAACAGATATTCCAACTTTAATCGTACCAAGAGGTACCGTTTTTAAGCCTATTAAAAATATTCTAACAGCTTTTAAATCTGGAATTTTAACTCAAAGAAGAATCCTTGAGCCATTAAAACTTATAAAAAAGAAATTTAAATCCAAAATAAATTTACTTCTTGTAAAGACTCCTGGTTATTCAGATGAAGATCTTAAAATAAATACTTCTCTTATGGATTTGTGTTCCCAATTAACGGTTACGGAGCATGCTACAACCTATTTAGGAGTTTTAGAACATTTTCAATCCGCAAACCCGGATTTGCTTTCCGTATTTAGAAAGAAACGTGGGTTTTATAAAAAATTATGGGAGAAGAATACGATTCTTAAATCTGAATTTTCAGTGCGTATTCCTGTTCTTGTTTTAAGTGTTAAGAAGGATTAGAGAAGATAAAAATTTAATCGGAGGAATTTTGAAACTTATTCAAAAAGTAGTTCCTTTGACCTTCCTTAAAAGACGGGGGATTAGCTCAGCTGGCTAGAGCGCTTGCATGGCATGCAAGAGGTCACCGGTTCGACTCCGGTATTCTCCACAAAAACCCTCCTTCAACTAATGTAAGAGGGTTTTTTATTTTAGTTTTTATGGCTTTTTAATTTTAAAGAGATCGCAGATAATTAACTACAGAAATTTCAATTGATATGATAGATTTAACAGGTAAAGTTGCCTATATCACAGGCGGTTCAAAAGGAATTGGACTTGGAATAGCAAAGAAATTACTGGACTCGGGGATTAAAGTTGCCATAAGTGGTAGAAGTAAATCAAGCTTAGATGCTGCTGTACAGCAATTAGGATCTGGACCTAATGTATTGGCTCTTGTGAGTGATGTTACAAAGCTTGACAACGAGCATAAGGCTGTAGCACAAATTACACGAAAATGGGGAAAGCTTGATGTGGTTCTGGCCAATGCAGGTGTTGGACATTTTGCACCGGTTGATGAATTATCTGAAAAGGATTGGCATCAAATGATTGATACAAACCTTAATGGAGTATTTCATACTTTAAAGGCATCCGTAGATGCTCTAAAGGACTCAAAAGGATATTATATAACTCTTGCAAGTTTAGCAGGGACCAATTTTTTCCCTACAGCCGCTGGATACAATGCTACAAAGTTTGGTGTTGTTGGTTTTACTCAGGCGGCGATGTTGGATCTCCGTAAATACGATATTAAAGTTTCTACCATAATGCCCGGTTCTGTAGCTACACATTTCAATAATAACGAACCTAGCCAAAAAGATGCCTGGAAAATACAACCGGAGGATATAGGAGAACTGGTGATTGATCTGTTAAAAATGAACCCGAGAACTCTACCCAGTAAAATAGAGGTAAGACCCAGCAGACCGGACAAAAAATAGTGATTAGTCTTCTTTAGCAATAAACGGGACTTCTGGATTTGCAATTTCCTGAATAAGTTTAACCAGCTGTTCATGAAATAGGTCAAGGGTATCTTTAGTTATGTTGAAATCCTTATTTGAGGTATTCCTGCTATTTTTTGTTGAAAAATAGAATGGCCCAGAACCCAAATTCTTGAAGGAAATAATGCCGGCGTTCATTTTTTCAATGGGATTAATATTTTGATACATGAACGAATAACAAAGCAACTGAAATGCTTTGCTACGATCATAATTTTTAATGATTTCATCCCATAAAACTACTTCTACATTTGATTTGAGAACACTCCCGGTCTTGTAATCAAGTACCCTAAACATGCCATCTTTTTCATCAACTCTGTCTAATGTTCCTTTTAATGTAACGGGAGTCTCTATCCCGGGGACATCAATTTTGATTGAAAGTGCATTTTCCAGTGCTATTATCTTTATATTATGATGCTTAATGTCCTGAATTTCCTTTAAAATGAAGCTATTAATATAAGCCACAATGACATTGAAGGCAATGAGATTTTTACCTCTTGAAATATCCTCTTCTGCATATATTTTCAAAAGTTCACTTTTAACGACAGCTCTAATTTTTTGTATTTGTTCCTTTAATTTACCTTCAGTCAGAAAAGAACCTAGGAATGGATTGTACAGAATTTCCATTGCCTTATGCAAAATAGTCCCAAAGGTGTTTGAAGCAATGGTTTCCTCTACTTCAAGAACTTCTTCCAATTTTAATATTTTTTGTTTGTAAAAGTTAATAGGATTTTTAATATAGTTTGTGAGCGAAGAGGGAGAAAGACCTTTTTTTAAGACGGCGCTTATTTTATTCATTATATCGCTATCCTTTTGAATAGAAACGGGAGAATTAACTATTGAGTTTATCTGAGGAACCGCAATTTTCGTTTCTATATTTTCTATGTGATTTTCATCTGTAAGTAATTGTGAAATAAACCTACTTTTTTCACCTCCCTCAATGACATCAGGTTCAGTGTTATAGATAAGATAGATATTTTTAGCTCGTTGTAACAATCTGTAAAAATGATAAGTATAGACGGCATCTTTCTCTTTATAAGCAGGCAAACCAAATTCTCTTTTAATATCGAAAGGAATAAAGGAGTTATTGGTCTTTCCGGCCGGGAGGATACCTTCATTTACTGATGTAATTATGACAGTTTCAAAATCGAGGTTTCTACTTTCCAACATCCCCATGATTTGAAGGCCTTCAAGAGGTTCGCCTCTAAAGTTTACTTTTTCAGTGGATATAAGTTCCTTGAATATACTTTGTAAAGCCCTTAAATCTTTTAAAAACGGGTATTTTATAGAAAGTAATTTTAACTCATTAAATAAAGTATAAAAGTTATATAAATACTCTAGTTCTAAATTGTTTTCCAGTAATTGAAATTTCACTTTCAGGAGTTCAATAATTGCATTAAGCTTTTCAAGAAAAAGTGAAGGCTCTACATTTTCATCTGAAAACAGGAGCGTTAATCCTTCAGAAGTTTCAGGAAATATTGATTCTAATTTGGAAGGAGTTATATAAATCCAATTACGCTTATTAATTTCCGTTTTTATTCTTGCAACTATATTTAGATCATCCGTGGAAAGTAATTTCTGAATATACGGATGAGCCAAAAAAGACAGTAGGTTCTTATAAAACCAACCGCGTGAATCTAATTGAATATAAAGGTCGAAGAGTTGGGTAAACATGCCGGCCATGGGGGTTTTATCTAAAGGATACCCCATCGTGATATTTACTTTATTTATTTCAGCCGGGAGGGAGTTTAATATTGGGTTAAGTAGCGTTTCATCTCCCAATATTACAGCAGTATTCTTTACTTGTTTCGGGTCCTTTTTATTTATAATTGAAATCAAATTCCCAACGTACTTTGCCTGGGATATTTTTTTAGGCACACCGGTAATTTGGATATTTTTTGTGGTGCAATAATACTTACTTAATCCTTTTAATGGATGGTCTTTAAAATAACTCCATTCCTTTTGGTATTGTCGAATAAAAAACCCCGCATCATGAATTTTATCTTCCAGAAAATAGGTGTCTATATCCCAAAAGATATCAGCTTTACCATCTTTTAAAAATTCTTGAACAATAAAAACCTCGGCTTTGTTCAAAGCATTAAATCCAACAAAAATGTGCTTTTTATTTTTTGATTTATTAATGTAATCAAATAGTTTATTGCATGCTTCCTTATAAACCAATCCCTGATGACCCAATCCATTTTCTAAAAGATTTTTATTAAAGTTATAGTGCAATTCTTCCAGATTATTCCAAAAGCTGAGATAATCTTCTATTAACTTAGTTTTATTGGGTTTCAGATGCCATTGGTTCATTTCCTGGATTACCGATAAGTATGAAAAAAGCTTATCAGGAGGCACCAGGTACCTGTCAATTTCGTTGAAATCCTGCAATAGAATCTGACCCCATTTGGAAAAGGAATAAAAACTTTCCTTTTCTTCACTACCCATATTTATATAGGCATTATACAGTTCAAATAGTTGCTGTGTGTTGGTGGCATACGAAAGACCGGAAATAACTTCAACAAATGATTCAATGCTATAGATTTCAGGAGCAAAAATTGGTTTACTAACAATTTTGGAGATACTGTTTTTAAGAAAGGTTCCTGCGCGTTTACCAGGAAGTATAAAAATAAGATTATCAAAAGAATCATTCTTTTCCCATAATTCTTTCGCAATCTGATTTAAAAAACTTTGCATTTTTAAAAATAAAAAAAGCCCCGCACTTGCGGAGCTTTTTTCTAATATATCAGGTTTCTAATCCCTATTGTTGTGGAATCAAATTAATTTCAACTCTACGATTCGTTTTCCTTCCGGAAGAGGTACCGTTGTCTGCTAATGGTCTGTCTTCACCAAAACCTGCAGCTTCTAATCTGCTGGAAGCAACCCCGTTTTCAATTAAGAAGTTCATAACTGAATAGGCTCTTTCTTCAGATAGCTTTTGGTTTAATGAAGCACTACCAACACTATCAGTGTGCCCGTCTATACTAAACCTTGCAAAAGAATACTCTTCAAGGATAGCTACGATATTCTGCAATACTTCAGCAGAACGCTCTTTAATAGTTGCTTTACCAGTATCAAATAAGATAGTTTTAGCATAGTCGTTTAATGTCTTACGAACAGCTACAGTAAGTTCTGGACAACCTTTATTTGCAACAACACCTGGTAAGTCTGGGCAAAGATCATCTTTGTCAAATACACCATCATTGTCTCTGTCTGGCCATGGGCATCCGTTATTCTCAGCAGGACCTGCTTCGTTAGGACACTGATCATCTTTATCAGCAATACCATCACCGTCAGCATCAGGACAACCAGCTAAAGCAGCTAGACCAGCTTCATTTGGACAAGCATCATCTTTATCAGCAATACCATCGCCATCAGAATCAGGACAACCATTCATTTCTTTAGAACCAGCTTCGTTTGGACAAGCATCTTTGCTGTCTTCAATACCATCACCGTCAGAATCTGGACAGCCATTAAATGCTTCTAGACCAGGTACTTCTGGACAAGCATCATCTTTGTCATAAATTCCGTCTTTATCTGTATCAGACCCACCAAATTTTATAGAAAGACCCGCCATGTGTTGGAAGTGTGGGAGTAAGTAATCCTCAAAAGAGTGCTTATATTGCATTTGAAGGGTTAAACCAATATTATCGTTAAACCAAACATTAGCACCAATTCCTCCGTTAAGAGTACCGGCTCCAATATCAGCCACCCAAGTATAACCACCTCCAACTTCAACGAAGGGATCAATAGTTGTATTTTTTATAAAATTGTATTTTATGGTTCCATCCATACCATAGTAAGAGAAGTCGTCAACGCTGGTGTTCCCAACTTTCCTAATTCGGTTTAAAGAACCTCTAACGCCAACGGAGATACCATCGCCAATATAACGGGTAACTCCAACATAAGAGATGGATGGCAGAATGTTCCAGTGGTCATTGGCATTAAATAATTCATTTCCGAATGAACTAACTTTACCTGTTGGATAAAAGTCAACGGCGTTAACTCCAAAACCAATTTGCCAAGGATTATCTTCACTCTGTGCTTGTATGCTGTTAAACCCTAGTATTAGAAGGCTAACAAACAATAATCTACTAAGCTGTTTCATTTTCAAAATTTTAAGTTTAAGTGTTTATTTAGCAGCAAATGTAAGTTGTTAAGAATTATTAACAAAATCAATTTCCTATTTTTTTAAGGTTTTTTTAAGTTAAAACCAGTATTCAGATAATTTTTAACTCTCTGCCTACCTTTATAAAAGCATTGATGGCTTTATCCAAATGCTCAATTTCATGAGCGGCAGACAATTGCACCCGTATTCTCGCTTTATCCTTGGGGACCACAGGATAAAAGAAGCCAATTACATAAATACCATTATCTAGCAACATATTTGCCATTTTTTGTGATAATTTGGCATCATAGAGCATTACTGGTACTATGGCGGAATCCCCATCAATAATATCAAACCCTGCTTTTTGCATTCCTTTTTTAAAGTATTTTGTATTTTTTTCCAGCTTATCTCTCAAAGACGTATCCGTCTCTAGCATTTCAAACACCTTAATAGAAGCTCCGACTATAGCAGGAGCAAGGGAATTAGAAAATAAATACGGTCTTGATCGCTGTCTTAACATGTCAATAATCTCTTTTTTACCGGTTGTATAACCGCCCATTGCCCCACCCAAAGCTTTACCCAGTGTTCCGGTAATAATGTCTATCCTGTTCATTACGCCTTTTTCCTCCAAGGTGCCTCTGCCGGTTTCACCTATAAATCCGGTTGCATGGCATTCATCAATCATTACCATGGCATCATATTTATCGGCCAGATCACATATTTTATCTAACGGTGCCAATAATCCATCCATGGAAAATACACCATCAGTAACAATTATTTTAAATCGGGCATTATCTTTATTAGCCTGAATTAATTTAGTCTCCAGATCAGCCATATCACTATTGGCGTACCTATATCGCTTGGCCTTACATAATCTAACACCATCAATAATAGACGCATGATTTAGAGCATCTGATATAATTGCGTCTTCTGCTGATAACAGCGGTTCAAATACACCGCCATTGGCATCAAAAGCTGCGGCATATAATATAGTGTCTTCTGTACCATAAAATTTTGCAATTCTATGCTCCAATTCTTTATGGATATCCTGGGTGCCACAAATAAAACGAACTGAAGACATTCCAAAGCCATGCGTATCAAGGGTTTCTTTGGCAGCTTTTATTACTTCGGGATGAGCAGATAATCCTAAATAATTGTTTGCACAAAAGTTTATTACTTCCTGTCCGCCGGAAACTCTGATTACTGCACCCTGAGCGGAAGTAATAATGCGTTCTTCTTTATAAAGCCCTGCATCTTTTATGCCCCTAAGTTCTTCTTTTAAATATTCTTTAATTTTTCCGTACATAACTAATTAATGAATTCTGGAGTAATTTTTTTATCAATATAGACTAAAATCTTATTTTCAACTATATATCCCATGGTTTTCAACGCATCGGCATAGGTGTATAATTGTTCATAATATTTTTGAGCTTTTTTTCCGGTTTTATAATCAATTAATGTAACCCTTTGATTATTAAAAACCATACGATCTGGTCGTAAAATTAGACCATTTTCTGTTATAATTTCATTTTCATTCTTAACGTTATTTTCAGTTGTAAAGAATGATTTCAGTTTCGGATGCCAAATGATTTGTTGTACTGTTTCCTTTAGTTGAGTTCCTTCTTCAACTTTAAGATCTCCTTTTCTGATCATATAAGCAATTGCGGGGTCAATATCGCTCTCGGTCTTAATAAGCCCCATCGTATAGTGGATTATATTACCTTTTTTAATCGCCTCTTCTCTCTTGCTGTCCCACAGACTACCAGACTGGGTAATGATATTGAAAGTGGTATTATTCTTTTGAGTACATATATAAGGGATATATGGTTGCGCTTTTGGGAGCAGTTGTTCTTGATCCTTGGATTCAGATGATCCAAAGGAATATCTGATTTTGTTTTCATCCCAAATTCCTTGACTTTTTAAAAAGTGGATAAATAATCCGGAGTAGTTATCTAATTTAAATTCCTTCTTAGCATTAAGAAGCATTTCTGTTACTATAATGAGCCTATCCACTGCTCGTGTAAGTGCTACATATAGTAAGTTAAATGCATCCAATTCGAGTTTATGCTGTTCTTCTTCATAAATTGTTCTGGCTGCCTCCCCATAATGTAACACTTCTGATTTCTTATTTATTAGTACTTCATTAAAATCTCCAAAATCCTCAACAGGCAACCACAATTTTGGTTCTAGTTCGTCATAAATTTTAGAGTTCGCAAAAGGGTAAATGACAACTGGAAATTCTAATCCCTTTGCTTTGTGTATGGTCATTATCTGAACGGCATTCAAATTTTCTGGAGCTACAATACTGAGCCTTTCTTTATTCTTTTCCCAATAGTCTAAAAATGAAGCGATACTGGTATCATCCCTTTGTTCAGAATCAATCACCTCATCCATAAAATAAGTAAGGTAGGCATCTGAATGTTCAACTAACTTGAATTGGTTTATTGCGTATTCCAGGCCATCAGGTAAAGAGTTATACTTTACTTCGTTAATATTAAAGTTGTAAACTTCATTTAGGGTAGAAAGCAAATTGTTTAAATGTTTTTGAATAAACTCATGTTTGTTTTCTCTGTTTGCGGCAAGAAAATATAATATTTCATAGCAAATTTCTGAATCCTCGGGTGCGTTAATATGCTTTAATAAATTGACTAGAAAATTGACTTTTGGATTATTCTTAAGCAAGAGTGTTTCAGAGGAAATTATTGGAATATTTTTTTCTATAAGAAAATCGGCTAAAATAATACCATGTTTTCGTTTTCTGGTGAGAATACAGATGTCTGCATAATTATACTTATCGGCGCGTGCATCTTTGATTGATCTTAATACCTCATTGCAATACTCTAAGTCTTTATTCTCCTTAGGCATTTTAATAAAATTCAAATCTACATATCCACCTACTTTATCATTAAAATCTTGTTTATTTCCATCCGTAAAAAGTAAATTGTATTGTGGACTATTAAGGAACGGGCTTGTAACGGTAAAAAAGGCATTATTAAATTTTATGAGTTCCTCTCGGCTTCTGTAATTTGTTTCTAGTGAGCTAATATGTGGTTCTACCACAAAAGGATTTGTTTCTTTGTTAATCAGGTTCAAAAATTGTTCGGCCCGCCCACCACGCCATCTGTAGATTGCTTGTTTTACATCTCCAACCAACAACAAGGTTCCCATATTACCCTGTTCATCTTCACTTTCGAGGGCATTACTTATTAATGGAACGAGATTCTCCCATTGCATTTGTGAAGTATCCTGAAATTCATCAATAAAGTAATGACGATATTTTTCGCCCAATCGTTCATAAATGTATGGAGCGGGTTGGTTCCGTATTTCATCTGAAATAATGGTATTAAATGAGGATATTGGAATCTGATCCCGTTCTGACTCAATGGTTTTAATTTCTTGTTGGATTGCATTTAAAACCGTTAATGGCACAATATTTAAATAGGAATTCCGCAAAAAAGATCTATGGTATACCCTATTTTTAATTTCTAAAAAATATTTTTGAAGGGCGAATACCAATTCCGGATTAGGAGCCTGAAATCCTGATTTGAAAATTTTACCTTCCTGTAAATTATTTTCTAATTGGTTATTGTAAAGCTTAGCAGGATTAAATTCGAAATCACGAATTTTAGTAAAGTGGTTGGGAAGCGTTTTCCTGGGAAATACCTCCAAATCAATACCGGATTCAGATATTGTTTCTAGAGCTTGCTTTGCAAGGTCTTTAACTTCATCCTCTATAAGGGTGATTTTTTTTTGAATTAATTTTTTGAGGGTTAAAAAATCCTGTGGACTTTTATTTTTTAGAAGGTCAAGATGATAAGATTGATTTTCC
>CBDTVT010000002.1:0-41703 GCA_965364275.1 uncultured Eudoraea sp.
CCGTTACTACTGCCCAGCTAAGCGGGTGCAAATATAAAGCACTTTTTTAAATTAAAAATAAATTTCAGGTATTTTTATGAAATAATTTTTATCTCAATTTTTAATGTACTTATTACTAGGTTTTTGCTCTAAGATTTAAAGCAAAAAAAGCTTATAAAGTTAAGTCATTTTAACGTTATCTGCAACTATTTTTTTTCCTTTTCTATCTTGCCCCATTTATTCGTTAATGAAGAATAATCATAATCCAAAACAGATTCCTGCCGCACCAGCTGATTAGCCGCAAAAGCTCTCTGTAAGATATCTTCAATAAGGTAGTCTTCATGTAAGCTTTCGGGGTGGTATTCCTCTTTCAAGTTTATCTTAAACATTTTAGCGGTTGTATTGTACCAAAAGGCACGCCACCCACTTCGTAATTCTTTAACCAAACCATAAGTTGAATTTCCTGTTTGTCTATAGATCAATTTAACCAAAATCTGCCCCTCAGTGCGTGTCAACTTTTTTAATTCTTCAGAAAACTCTCCTTCAATATATTTTTGCAATTGTTTAGTATACTTTTTCTTTTTACGTTTTGATTTAATTTTCAACAAACTATCATTGAGCTCTTCCAACCTTTCCGAAGCCATCTTTGCATATGGATATACCTTTAAAGTCTTTCTGCGCAGTATATAATATTTCAATTTATCCTGGTAAGAAGAAAACTCCAATCTTCCAAAAATGTATACCTCTTCCAGGGCAATCGATTGTTGAAAAATTGAATCCCCTTCAATGATTATCATTTTTTCAGCAATAGAATCCAATGGCCTCTCTTTTATCTGGGAAATCCCAATGAAGCCGACAAGAGAAATAAGAATAAGATGAAAACACTTTTTCATTAAAATTTAAATTTCAAATTTCTTGCCAAAATTAATGATAAACATTGGACTGCATTACTAAATAAAAGTGAATATTGTTAAGTTTGTATTCAAATTATAAATACATGAGCGAAAAGAAGATTATCACCAAGAAATCATTGGCTTTTTTTGAAAAATACCTTAACAATGCATCCCCTACCGGCTATGAATGGGAAGGTCAAAAATTGTGGATGAATTATGTGAAACCCTATGTTGATACATTTATTACCGATACTTACGGAACCGCGGTTGGAGTTATTAATCCGGAAGCAAAATACAGAGTTGTCATTGAAGGACATTCCGATGAGATTTCCTGGTATGTAAACTATATTACAGATAACGGGCTCCTATATGTTATTCGCAATGGTGGCAGTGATCATCAAATAGCCCCTTCAAAATGGGTAAATATTCATGCTAAAAACGGAATTGTGAAAGGTATCTTTGGATGGCCCGCTATACATACCCGAGACCGTGCTAAAGAAGAGCCTCCTAAATTAGATAATATTTTTATTGATATTGGGGCAAAGGATAAAGAAGAGGTTGAGAAAATGGGTGTCCATGTGGGCTGTGTTATCACATATCCGGACGAATTCCAGGTCTTGAATAACGATAAATACGTCTGCCGTGCAATTGACAATAGAGCAGGTGGGTTTATGATAGCCGAAGTTGCCAGACTTTTACATGAAAACAAGAAAAAATTGCCCTTTGGACTCTATATAACTAATGCAGTACAGGAAGAAATTGGTCTTCGGGGCGCGGAAATGATTTCGCAAACCATACGCCCGAATGCTGCAATTATTACCGATGTGTGCCATGATACTACGACACCTATGATCGACAAGAAAAAACAAGGGCATACAGAATTGGGTGCCGGACCTGTAATTTCTTATGCTCCGGCAGTTCAGAATAAACTTAGAGAACGAATTATTGAAACTGCTGAAGCCAAAAAAATACCATTTCAGCGTATGGCAGCATCCAGATCAACCGGGACAGATACGGATGCCTTTGCCTATAGCAATGGCGGGGTGGCCTCTGCTCTTATTTCTCTGCCTTTGAGATATATGCACACTACCGTAGAAACAGTACACCACGATGATGTGGAAAATGTAATTCGCTTAATTTATGAAACCTTATTAAACATTAAATCGGGGGAGACATTCAGCTATTTTGATTAACTGAGGCTCCTAAATAAATACATTTTGTGCAATCAGAATATGGATGAACTTATAGACAGCCTGGATGAACAAGGGAAGTTTACCGGAAAGACTATTTTAAAATCTGTAGCACATAAACAAGGCGTCTTTCATCCCACAGTACATATTTGGTTTTATACTGAAAGAGGGGAAGTACTGATACAACAAAGAGGGAAATTCAAGGATACCCATCCTCTTCTTTGGGATGTATCAGTTGCCGGACATATTGGTGCCGGAGAAGACATCTACAAAGCAGCAATAAGGGAGATTAAGGAAGAAATAGGATTGAAAATAACAAAAGAAGATCTTCTTAAAATCGGAGTTTTTAAATCGATTCAGCGTCACCGAAAAAATCTTATAGATAACGAATTTCACTATACATTTCTATGTAATCTGAAGGTTCCTTTTAGTACTTTAAAAAAACAGGATAGTGAGGTTGAAGCTTTAACAATGATTCCGCTGATTAAATTTGCTGAAGAAGTTTGGGGCTTAGCCAATACTACAAAATATGTTCCGCATAGTACCGAATATTACAAAACAATTATAAAGTCAATTAAGGAACAACTTTAAATCCTTGAGAAATCCTTTAATATCTGAGGAGTCATAGGTTTTCTGATCTCCGTTGGTCATGTTTTTGACTACAAAAGAATTATCCTCCAATTCGCGATCACCTATGATTACAATAAAAGGTACATTCCTTTTATTTGCGTACTTCATTTGCTTCTGCATTTTGGAAGAATCCGGATAAAGATCCGCCTTAACTTCTTCTTTCCTTAGCTTACCAATTAATTTCAATGAAGCCATAGCCTCCCGCTCACCAAAATTCAAAAATAATACGTCTAATGCCCGGCCGATGTTATCCGGAAAGAGGCCCAATTCTTCCATAACCAGATATATTCGATCCAACCCAAAGGAAATTCCAATTCCGCTCATATTCTTTAACCCGAAAATTCCGGTAAGATCATCATAGCGTCCACCACCACCAATAGATCCCATACTAATTTCAGCAGGTGGTGCTACTTCAAAAATGGTACCCGTATAATAGTTAAGTCCTCTTGCCAAGGTGACATCTAAAGTAAGTTGAGTAGAAGTTAATCCCAATTCACCTAATGCATCTAAAATAAAGGCAAGGTCCTCAACCCCCTTACTGCCTTCTTTAGAATCTTTCAAAAAGTTTTTAAGCTGATCTAATTGCTCAGAATTTTTGCCGGTAAGCGAAAAGAGCGGTTGTGCCTTTTCGATTGCTTTAGGAGAAATTCCTTTATTCTGCATTTCATTTATAACCCCTTCTTTGCCAATCTTATCCAATTTATCGAGCGCTACAGTAAAGTCTACCAGGCGATGTTTTTCTCCAATAACCTCAGCAATGCCGGATAAAATTTTTCGATTATTCAGTTTTATCGTTGCCTTTTTCAAACCTAAATCTGTAAAAACGGCATCATATAATTGAATGAATTCTATTTCCTGAAGGAGGGAATTGGCGCCAACCACATCAGCATCGCACTGATAAAATTCCCGAAACCTTCCTTTCTGAGGTCTGTCTGCACGCCATACCGGTTGAATCTGATAGCGTTTGAATGGAAAATCTATTTCATTCTGGTGCATTACCACATATCTCGCAAAAGGTACTGTGAGATCATATCTCAATGCTTTGTCTGTAATTTTTCGGGTAAGGGATTTTGAGTTTTTGGAGTTATAGGTATCGTCATCTACCTTGTTTATGAAATCACCAGAATTCAAAATTTTAAAAATCAACCTGTCACCCTCGTCACCATACTTTCCCATAAGGGTCTCCGAGTTTTCGAAAGCAGGCGTTTCTATCGGCTGGAATCCAAAATTTTTAAAATGCTTTTGAATGGTTTGAACAATAAAATTTCGTTTTTCGATCTCAGCGGGCGAAAAATCTCTGGTTCCTTTTGGTATGGATGGTTTTTGTGCCATAAATTATGCTAACTGCTGCAAATATAATTGTTTGTGCAAAGCTGTCTAAGATGGATGTCTAATATTATCCAATAATATTATCAAACCATTGGTATAATTCTCCTTTGGTAATATCCGCACCTTCCTGTATAAGTTTAAATTTATCCAGATTCTTATCCTCCGTATAAGCTTTGGAAGCATTTAGGTATTCAACAAAATCTGACTGCCAGTTCTTTTTAAACCAATTAAAACCAAGAGAAGTATTTAAATCAATATCCGGATTTAATATTTTTACGGAAATCAGTTTCATTTCCTTATCAGCTAAATGGAATAAATGCATCTGCTGTTTGGAAATATTCTCCAAATAAGTAACTTTACCCAGCACACCTTCCCATACCAGATCACTAAATACATCCAATTCCTCTTCAACAACCTGAGGTTTATTTTTCTTTATAGTTTCCCATTCGTTTGCTGTAATAGACTGAGTTGCAAGAAAATTGATAAACTCATGATGCAATTCTTCAAATTGCTGTTTTGTTAGTCTGGTATATTTCATTTTACAAAAATAAAAAGGCCGCACAAAATGTGCAGCCCTATTTAAATTAAATGTTGTTTAGTTAAATATATAACGCACCCCAATCTGCATTCTCCATCTGGAAATCTCAGCAGTAACAGCTCCAAAAGTAGTATTTCTGCTTGGATCGAACGTATAGGTAGGTGTACTGGTGTCATCAACACTTACACCCATTATCTGATCAAAATTGGGTGCCTCCACAACACCCCAATTAGAATTAAGAAGATTTCCGAAGTTGAGAATATCAAGACTTATTTGAAATTTGTTCTTGTCATTAATATTAATATCCTGCAAGACTTTTACATCAAAAGTTCCTCTCCAAGGGGCTAAGGCACCATAGCGCTCAGCATATTGACCTCTTCGACCACTTAGGTAATCATCTTGTTGAATAAATGCTTCAAAGGCTTCAGCTTGTCCCGGGCCGCTAAAGGCCATTTGGGTTACTTCTGATGCATTAGGAATATAGAGCAGGTCGTTTATACTCGAACCATCATTATTGATATCGCCTCCATAAATATAATTATAACGTCCACTTTTTGCATATTCAAAGAATGCCGAAACTGTAGTCCCTGAGGAAAATCCTTTTGAGAAAACCCCAATAAACCTGTGAGTATCACCATATCTTGAAAAAGAAAGCACATCTTTGTTTGCATCACCAACTATAGCATTTCCGGCAAAGGCGTCTCCCGTGATTTCAGCATCGATGGAGTTTACTTCTTTGGCGTTTAAAAAACTATATGCCGCCATAGCGTATATACCATTGTTCCATGTTTTTTGGGCTTTTACTGAGGCGTTCCAAATTCTTCCCTTATCGGAATTGGTAAATACATAGGCATTTGTAGGTTCTCCGAAAATTTGCGATTTATCATCGTTAGAATACACCGCTCGGTTATCCACTCCATTTAACGTCAGGGAAGGCGAGCTAAGGCCCCAGTTTTGAACATTAGCAGCATGAATATCCTTTGTATATGACACATCTGCCGTTAAAATTAAGCCATCTTCAAATTGCTTGTCAACACCCACGTTTGTTCTCCAAACCTGTGGCCATCTGAAATCAGGATCTACCAACTGATAGAAGAAAAAGTCTACACCTTGTACCTGGTTCCCAAGCCAAACGAAAGGAAATCTTCCTGTAAACATTCCTGTTCCCCCTCTGATTTGCAGTGTTTTATCATTTTTTACATCCCAATTAAACCCAACTCTCGGCGAGATCAATATTTTATTTGTAGGTAATTTTTCTGAATCAAGAAATATGGGTTCATTGGTTTCCGGGTCAAAATATTGGATTGACGGAATATAAGTTCCCATCTCACCGCCTTTTCGCTCAATATTTTCACTGATCTTCTTTGAAGTATCAAAATACAAGGGCTTGTCAAAACGAATTCCATAAGTAAGTTTAAAATTTTCTTTTATATCCCATTGATCCTGCAGATAAAAGGATAATTGCCCCACATTGGTTTCCGCAAGTGACCATCCACCGGGATTTCCTGTTCCGGCAGCGTTAAATGCATTATTAGTAGCAATGGCATCATCAAAGGATTGCTGAAGCGCTCCTGAACTTGCGAAATTTGGAAAATCTGTTATCGTCGTGGTAGGAAAGAAAACTCCCTGCGCACCATATGCCCCTAAGTTAAATGAGTTGTCAAATTGAAACTTTTCAAAGGAAAAACCAATAGTAAATGTATGATCTCCTTGAAAATAGTTTAGATTGTTGGTTATCTGAAAAACTTTTTGGTCCAGCGTATTATTAATGGAGAAGGGCTCATGACCGGCAATAATATAATTGGAACTTCCCGTATCATCCAAGATAACAATACTTGGTGCCGGCGTGGAGAAAGGATTCCTGAAATCATCAAAATGGGTGTATCCTACCTGCAATTTGTTGGTAGTATTATCAGTTAATTTGGTATTAAGTTCCAACTGAAAGGATTGAATTTTATTATTTATTTCATAACCGGCATTTTCAAACTGCAAAGTTTGCGTATTTGGGCCCCTAAAAGCAATAGCGTCTCTATTAGCGGGTTTACCCTTTGATGCATCGAGGAAATTATAAATAATTGCCAATCGGTTATTATCATCAATATTCCAATCAAGTTTTATTATGCCTTTGGTTGATTCCTGATCAAAATTAAATCCTTGATATCTCCCCGGGTTATAGAAAATATCATTTCCACTGTTATCCTGACCTATAACTACCTGCCGAAGCAAATTATCGACTAATTGAAAATCGGATTCCAGCACCCTGCTTTCATTTATTTCCCCTGTACCGGTATTAGGTGCAAAGCCGTCTGTTCCAAGGGATGTTAACTCATCTCGCTCAAAATTTACAAAAAAGAACAATTTATTTTTTACAATAGGGCCACCAATACTAACACCATATTGTTTTTGTTCTAATCCGGTTTTAAATACTTTATCTCCATTAATTTTTCCTCCCGTTAGATCATCATTTCGAAAGAAACCATATACCGTACCATATAATTCATTAGTACCACTTTTAGTTACAGCATTAACAGATGCACCAGTAAATCCGGACTGGGTAACATCATAGGGCGCCGTTGTTACCTGTATCTGGTCTATAGCATCCAAAGAAATAGGTTGCGAACTTGTTTGCCCACCGGGTGTTGCAGCATCCAATCCAAATGGATTATTAAAGATGGCACCATCCAGGGAAAAATTGTTGTATTGGTCATTTCTACCACCAAAGGACGAGCCGGAAGCACCTGAAGATGCAGAAGGATCAAGCCTTGTAAAATCCGAGGCTGATCTCGAAATGGTTGGTAATCTGGTTAATTCCCTATTCCCAATACTGGTTGCTTGACCTGTGCGATCACTTCCAAATGTTCCACCTCTGTCTGAAGTTACGGTAACTTCTTGCAGTGCCTGGCTTTCAGAAACCAATTGGGCATCTATATTAAATGTTTTACCTAATGATAAATAAACATCATTTTCGCTTTGTTTTTTAAATCCAATATAAGAAATTGTAATCTCGTAAGGTCCTCCTACTCTGAGGTTTAATAAGTTAAATCGGCCATCTTCGTTACTCACCGTACCATTCTTAGTGCCCGTTGGCGTGTGAATAGCAACGATATTTGCCCCTAAAAGTGGGACTCCCTGATCATCAATCACAGATCCACTGATGTTAGAGCTGGTAACCTGCGCATTAACACTAATTCCAATAAGCAGAAGTATAAGACTTAGAAGTGATGTCGTTTTCATTGGTTTTGAGTTTAGTTGTTAGAATTTCCCGAGAATAAAAATAAAAATAAAAAAAGAGCTATGCAGGCATAGCTCTTTTAAGTTATTAACCAATTTGGCTTACTTCTTTTCAGATACCACTTCAAATGGAAATTCTACAACCACGTCTCTATGAAGTCTTATTTGAGCTTCATAAGGCCCTGCACGCTTAATTGTACCTCCTTTGATAATGATATACTTTTTGTCAATTTCATGACCTTCTTTAGCTAAAGCATCTGCTACATCCATATTTGAGATAGACCCGAATAATTTTTCTGCAGCTCCTACTTTGGCTGAGATTTTAATCTGCAGTTCTTTTAAAGCATCTGCAGTTTTATTGGCGATCGTTACTACCTCTTTCTCTTTATGTGCTTTTTGTCTTAAGTTTTCGGCAAGTACCTTTTTGGCCGATGGAGTTGCCAGCATGGCTACCCCATTAGGTATAAGGTAGTTTCTACCATAACCGTTCTTCACTTTCACTACGTCATCCTTAAAACCAAGGTTTTGGACGTCTTCTTTTAAAATAAGTTCCATGATCCGCTATTTTTTACTTTAATAAATCTCCAACATAAGGCATAAGTGCCAAATGACGTGCTCGTTTAACGGCCTGGGCCACTTTTCTCTGATACTTCAATGAAGTTCCGGTTAATCTTCTGGGTAAAAGTTTTCCTTGTTCATTTACCAGTTTCATCAAAAAATCGGGATCTTTATAATCTATATATTTGATTCCGGATTTTTTAAATCGGCAATATTTTTTTTGCTTATTAGTCTCAATATTAAGGGGGGTCAAATACCTGATTTCACCGTCCTTTTTACCTTTTGCTTGTTGTTCTATAGTAGATGCCATATTACTTACGCTTTAGCTTTTAGTCTTGTTCTTCTTTTTTCCGCCCATTTAATGGCATGCTTATCCAGTTTAACGGTCAGGAAACGCATAATACGCTCATCTCTTCTGAATTCTTGCTCATAGGGTGTAATTACCTCCCCTGGAGCAGTAAATTCAAATAAGTGATAAAAACCACTTTTTTTGTTCTGTATTGGATAGGCTAATTTCTTAAGCCCCCAATTTTCTTTAGCGACCATTTTGGCCTCATTTTTCTTTAAGAAATCCTCAAATTTCTTTACTGTTTCCTCTATCTGAGTGTCTGATAGAACGGGATTTAAAATGAAAACAGTTTCGTAATTGTTCATATTGTTTTATGTTTTTTAGGAGCGCAAAAGTAATAATAATTAGTTCTAATTACAAGAAATTGAAAAAATCTTCGTTATAGGTATCAAGAATCAAAGAAATTAAACTTAACCTATTAAACTTAAAATGTATAATCATTTACCATTTACACGTAATTATTAACAATGTTTACAACTTTTATTGCAGTTAAACTTGTTTTTTCGGTACTTTGTCGATGATTTAACCCCACAAATCAACCCCTTTATGAAACTAAGAAGTATTGTTGTTGATGATTCGTCTATGCAACGTATGGCAGTTGCAAAATTAGTTAACAATCATCCTAACCTAGCACTAGTAGCTGACTATAGTAATGCTATTGAAGCGAAAAACGGTATCAAGAATAATGAAATCGATTTAATTTTTCTTGATGTTGAAATGCCCATTATTAGTGGTTTTGACTTATTGGAATCCTTAGAGAATAGCCCTCAGGTGATTTTAATAACGGGTAAACCGGATTATGCTTTAAAAGCATTTGATTATGATGTAACGGATTATCTCCATAAGCCTATTACAATGGCACGTTTTGACGCTTCTGTCAAAAGAGCAGTGGCTAATTACGAGCAAATGAATAAGGTAAATGAAGATGAAGAACATATATTTGTTAAGAGTAATCTAAAGAAAAGAAAGGTTATCCTTAATGATATTAAGTGGATAGAAGCCTTAGGTGACTATATAAAATTGGTTACAGATGAGGCTAATATTGTAATTCTTTCGACAATGAAGGCTTTCGAAAAACAGTTACCTGAAGACAAATTCTTGCGTATTCACAAGTCATATATTGTAAATCTTGAAAAGATAGAGAAATTTAACAGTAAGAATGTTGAAGTAAGCGGCAGGTCTATTCCATTGAGCAGAAACAAAAAAACAGAACTGGCAGAGGCATTAAGCAATGTTTAATTACATATAATCTACATTATAGATTATACGAACACCTTTGAACTGAGAAACAGCATCAAAAGAATTTTGAATTCTTTTGATGTTTTTTTTTGTTTTTTGGAGAGGCACGCCTTTTGGAATCTTAATCAAAACATGTTTTAAGTATTGATTGCGTATTCGGGCAACCGGTGGAAACTCCGGGCCTAAAACTTTAATTTCACTAGCATTATGCAGGGCTTTTGCAAACCAGGCAGAAGCTTCATTTAATTTATTGTACTCTTTGTGCTTAAAGCTAATTCTTATGATCCTGTTGATCGGAGGGTATTTATACTGCTCCCTTTCATACAGTTGTTCCTGAAACATACCTTCATAATCTCCTATAGTTACCTGTTTAAGTATCTGATGGTAAGGGTTGAAGGTTTGAACTATTACTTTACCTCTTTTTTTAGTTCGGCCAGCTCTACCTGCTACCTGAGTAAGTAATTGATAGGTACGTTCATGTGCCCTGAAATCGGGAAAATTCAAAAGCGCATCTGCATTCATGATTCCCACAAGATTGACATTTCTAAAATCAAGACCTTTAGTAAGCATTTGGGTCCCTACCAATATATCCATTTCCTGATTTTCGAAGGCATGAATAATTTTGGCATGTGCATGTTTACCCCTGGTAGTGTCCAGGTCCATTCGGCCTACTTTAGCAGATGGAAAAATCGTATTTAATTCCTGTTCTACCTGTTCTGTGCCAAAGCCTTTGGTATCTAATGTATTGCTGCCACAAGCCAGACAGTTATTCGGAACAGCCATATGATGTCCGCAATAATGGCATCTTAGTTGTTTTCTTTGCTTATGATACGTCAAACTCACATCGCAATTCGGACACTGAGGAGAATGTCCACAAGTAGTACATTCCAAAATTGGGGCATAACCCCGTCTGTTCTGAAACAAAATTACTTGCTCCCCCTGATCTAGTGTTTCTGTAATTTCCTCTAACAGGCGCTCAGAAAAATGGCCCTTCATTCGTTTTTTCCGATGCTGCTCCTTGATATCTACTAATTCTATATCGGGCATTAAAACATTCCCAAACCTTCTGTCTATTTGTGCATATCCGTATTTAGTTGTTTGTGCATTTTTGTAACTCTCTATGCTCGGGGTTGCGGAACCCAATAGCACATTACTATTAAATAAGCCTCCAAGTACAATTGCAGCGTCTCTGGCATGATAGCGAGGCGCAGGATCATACTGTTTAAATGAAGTTTCGTGTTCTTCATCTATAATTATCAAACCCAAATTTGCAAAAGGTAGAAATAAGGCAGAACGAGCCCCAATAATTAGCTGCGCTTTGGATTTATTATCTAAAACATTTTTCCAAACTTCCACTTTTTCCTGCATATTGTATCTGGAATGAAAAACGGAAATAGCGGAGCCAAAATATTCCTGTAACCTTGAAATAAGTTGCGCAGTAATCGCAATTTCGGGTACCAGATATAGTGCCTGTTTACCCTCACTCAAACACTCTGTAATGAGTTGTACATATACCTCAGTCTTACCGGAAGAGGTAACTCCCTTAAGTAGCGTTACTTTATTCTTATTAAAGCTTTGTCTAATTGTATTTAGTGCCGTAACCTGGTATTCATTTAATTCTTTAGGAGGCTCAAGCTCTTTCCTGCCGTTAAATGCAACCCGATCTGTTTGGATGAAATATTCTTCCAGGACTTCTTTATTTATTAATGCGCGTATTACGGCCCGGCTCGATCTACTTTCAATTTCTAATTCATCAAGCTTTATTGATTTTTTTTTAGTCGCCTGAAGCTGAAATAATGAAAGTACGACCTGGCTTTGTTTGGGTGCTCTGGTAAGTGAATTCAATAATACCTCTAGTTCAACCTCTGAATTATACCTCTGTCCCAACCGAACATAACGCACCATTTTTGGTTTATACTGTTCATGAATTTCTTCTTTTAATACGATGGCATTAATTTTAATAAGTCTGTTGAGAATAGGGAGAATATTCTTTTTTTCCACAATTTCCATAATATCATTAACACGAAGGACATTTTGGTATTTCAGAGCCTCATAGACCAAAAAATCATCATCTTTTAATTGATCTTCATCAATTATGGCGTCTTTATTAGGTAAAATAAGTGTTTCACTTTCCAGTAAAAGTGCACTTGGAATTGCACTTCTGAAGACTTCACCCAGCGTACACATATAATAATCCGCTATCCACTGCCAATGTTTCAATTGAATTGATGTCACAATAGGTTGTTCATCTAATATATCATGTATGGCTTTTGCCTCATATACCAATGGTGGCCTGTTATGCAGCTCAACAACGAGAGCTGTATAAAGTTTAGTTTTTCCAAATGGCACGGCTACACGCATTCCTAATTTTAATTGCGATGCTTGGTGTTCAGAAATGCGATAAGTAAAATGCTTTTCCAAAGGAATTGGCAGTATGACATTTATAAAGATTTCCATTATTCTATACCATCTATTATTTAACCCTCAACCAGGTTTGTGTTCTATAGAAAAATGCGAGGTAACCGCGAACTTTCAGTTCGTTTGGGTTTTTAGGATTTAACCAAATTTTACATCTGTACTTTCTTCCATTTTCCGGATCAAGGATTTCCCCTCCACTATATTCGTTCTTACTTTTATCTTTTAAACCGTTAATTATCAGCATTCCTACTATGGGCTTATCCTTAAGTTGACCCTCACACATAATACATTTCGCATTTTCTTTCCCCTTTTCAAGAATCTTTTGAACTTTCCCATAAATGCGACCGCCTTTTTCGTATACTTCAAGTATAGATTTAGGGTTTCCGTTAATATCATCTATAGTTTTCCACTCACCCAATACACTTTGAGAATTTACCCCATGGGAGATCAAAATGAAAATCCCCAAAAGAAATAATTTGATAAGCCTACACCTCATTACTGATGTTTTTTTCTAAGATAATTAAGAGTCGCGTTTAGTTCAAATCCAAGCAGTAGAATATTGGAATTCAACCATATATATACCATAAGAATTAATAATCCCGCCAGGGCTCCATATAATTCGTTATATCTTGCAAAGTTGTCGATATAAACCCCGAACAAAAGGGATGTTAAAAAAAATAAAAAGGTGGTCATTAAGGCGCCATAAGAAAAAAACTTTGCCTGTTTGCCTTCCCTGGTACCGAAATAATATAAGATAGCAGTGGTAAGATAGGAGAGCAGTATAAAAAACAAGGTTTTACCAATTCGTGCTCCTACAATATCATTTTCTGAAAGATCATAGCCTCCGGTTTGGGCTGCCCATTCACTTAAATATTCCAGAATATAGAACTCAAAGTATACATATCCAACTGCACCTAAAATCAATAACACTGAAAGAAGAAATCCTACCATCATTGCGAAAGCATACTGTTTAAAGAAATTCCTGGTCAGATTTATATGGTAAGAATCTTCAAAGCCACCAAAAATGGCACTAACACCATTGGTCATTAAAAAAATAGACAAAATAAACGCCGAAGAGAGCAATCCTCCACTCTGCTGATCTTTAATCTGATAGTAAATTACTTCAAAATATTCACCTGTAGCCGACGGTAAAAATGACTCTAGAAAATCAAGAAATTGGGTATCAAAATTTTCATTACCTACACTCACGTAGGGAATGATAAAAGGGATTAATGTAAATAGGAAAATAAGTAAAGGAAAAAGAGCCATAAAAAGGCTGAATGCAATAGAACTTGCCCGGGTTGAAAGTGCACCCTGAACTATCCCTATAATGTACATTTCAACAAGATCGTAAAGAGAGAGCCCTTCAAAGGCCGGAAGTTTAATTTTTTTGAGTAGTCTGACTAGCCATTTGATTATAGGAATCTTATCCAGTTTTCTTTCTATTTCCTCAGACATCTAAATTGCTTTAAGACTTAGGTCCTTGTTAAAAACAGAATGTGTTAAAGCGCCAGAAGAAATATAGTTAACCCCACATTCCGCATAATTTCTTATGGTATTCTCATTTATACCGCCCGAAGATTCTGTTAAACTCCGATCCCCTATAAGGGCTACGGCTTTTTTGGTATCCTCGTAACTAAAATTATCCAGAAGAATCCGATAAATACCAGTAGATTTAAGAATTTCTTCCAATTCTATTAGATTTCTGGCTTCAACAATAATTTTCAAATTCCTTTTCGATTCCTTTAAATAGCGCTTGGTTTTTTCAATTGCCTTAGTAATACCACCTGCAAAGTCTATATGGTTATCTTTCAGCATAATCATATCGTACAAAGCAAACCTGTGATTCTCTCCTCCTCCAATGGTTACAGCCCACTTTTCAAGAGCTCGAATTCCGGGAGTAGTTTTCCGGGTGTCCAGGATTTTTGTTTTGGTCCCCTCAAGTAATGAAACAAAATAATTAGTTTTTGTAGCTATGGCACTCATGCGCTGCATAGCATTTAAAACAAGTCGCTCTGCTTTTAAAATAGATTGAGATCTTCCTTCTACATAAAATGCCACATCCCCGAAATTTACCTGTTGGCCATCATTTATTAGGATTTCCATTTTTAAATCCTTATCCACATAGTTAAAAGTCTGTCGGGCAAATTCAACGCCTGCTAATATGCATTCATCCTTTATTAATAGTTTAGCTTTACCCATTGCATTCCAGGGAATACAAGCAAGTGAACTGTGATCTCCATCTCCTATATCCTCCCTAATGGCATTTTCTATTATTAAAGATATCTCCTTTTGGAATTGTTCTTCTGATATCATTTTTGCAACTTGTAGGGCACTAAATTAGTAAAAACATATGCCAATAAAGAAATTCAATTTCCTTAAAATTACAACTTAGATATATGAGGATAAAACTTCTTGCAATAGGAAAAACAGATAGTGGAGAGTTACAGAAGCTGATAGATGTCTATCTGAAGAGATTGAAACACTACATAAAATTCGAATTGGCGGTTTTACCAGATATTAAAAATACCAAAAACCTGTCTGCTATTGATCAAATGGATAAGGAGGCTGAGTTAATCTTAAAAAATATTGACAGTAGGGATATCCTTTTTTTATTGGATGAAAATGGCAAGGAATACACTTCTGTAGGATTTGCCAATCAATTGCAAAAGCAAATGAATTCAGGAATTAAAGAATGGGTTTTGGTTATAGGTGGCCCCTACGGCTTTAGTGATGCAATTAAACAAAAAGCAACTGGTCAAATTAGTCTCTCAAAAATGACTTTCTCACATCAAATGGTCCGCTTATTTATTGTTGAACAA
Organism: uncultured Eudoraea sp.; assembly: GCA_965364275.1. Taxonomy (GTDB): domain Bacteria; phylum Bacteroidota; class Bacteroidia; order Flavobacteriales; family Flavobacteriaceae; genus Eudoraea. Next base: position 15,177 of record CBDTVT010000002.1, read on the forward strand.
ATTTACAGGGCATTTACCATTCTGAGAAATGAGCCTTATCATCATAAGTGATGACATAGCTATGATTAATCAGCTACATACCAAAGAGAAGTTTAATATAAAACTCTAAACTTAATAGTGTTTTCTACTTTTTTGAGCGCTTTAATTACCTCTTTATTATAATCTCTATCCAGATCAGTGATCACATAACCTACATCACTATCAGTTGAAAGGTATTGTCCGGAAATATTCATCTCATAAATAGCGAGGACCTCATTAATTTTAGCCATAATTCCCGGAACATTTCTATGAATGTGTAAGAACCTATGTGCCTTATTCTGTTTAGGCAATCGAATATTCGGGAAGTTCACTGCATCCACAGTATTCCCGGAATTGATATAATACATTATCTTGTTGGGTACGAAATCGGCAATATCTCTCTGTGCTTCCTCAGTACTACCTCCAATATGGGGAGTTAGAATAACATTGGGGATTCCCTGCAATTCTGAGTTGAAAGGGCCATTAGACATAGGTTCTTGCGGAAAAACGTCAATAGCTGCACCGCGTAATTTGCCGCTTTTAATCGCTTTCACTAAAGCTTGAATATCAACTATAAATCCTCTTGAAAGATTTATAAGTATGGCGCCCTCACGCATTTGGTTAATTTCTCGCTCACCTATAAAATTTGTATTGGTTTTATTGTCATCCATATGTAAGGAAACCACGTCCGAAACATTTAATAAATCTTCTAGAGTATCACATTTTACTGCATTGCCCATTGCCAATCTGTCCTCAACATCATAGTAATAAACCCGCATCCCAATGGCCTCAGCAAGCACAGACAATTGTTTGCCTATATTTCCATAACCTACAATTCCGAGGTTCTTTCCTCGAACTTCTTTAGAATTAACCGCTGTCTTATTCCATTCTCCATTGTGTATTTCAGTACTTCTTGGAAAAACATTCCGAAATAACATAATAATTTGCCCAATAGCCAATTCCACAACAGACCTGGTGTTGCTGTAAGGTGCGTTAAAAACAATCACCCCTTTTTTCTTGCAGTAATCCAAGTCTATCTGGGTAGTCCCTATACAAAATGCTCCAACGACCAATAATTTATTAGCCGCATCAATAACCTTAGGAGTAAGTCTGGTTTTTGAGCGTATTCCCAAGACGTGTACTCCCTTTATCTTTTCAATAAGTTCATCTTCCGACAAACTTTGTTCTATGAGCTCTACTGAGAAACCATCTTCCGAAAGATTATCAAAAGCAGCCGGGTGCACATTTTCCAGTAAAAGTATCTTTATTCTATTTTTTGGATAGGAGAGGCTTCTTGGCAGGTCGTTTACAAATAAAAATTCATCCAAATTAGGTGCAACATGATCTGCATTGTCAGCAGCTTTATCCCTATGGACGTTTTCTGTATAGGCAAAAAATTTGTGAGCAATGCCTGCTTCCCGCATAACATAATCACTATACCCATCCCCTATCACCTGTACTTCACCTTCAAGATCTAGCTGCTTTAAACATTCAATTTTACCATTATGTGTAGCCAAGACATTTTTTTCGTCAAAACCTATAATGTTTCCTTCCTCGTCAAATTTAAACGTATTGGCATATACCCTTTCAGATGGAATATTATATTCCTTAACGATGGGATCTATAAACTCTTTAAATCCACAGGAAATCACATAAATATCGTCAGAGTACTTTTCAAAAAACTCCTTGTTAGCAGCAATTGATTTCGAAATTTTTTGGCGTAACTCATCAACAAGAGGCTCTAAATGATTCTTATTCGCTTTGAGGAGTTTAATTCTTCTTTCTAAGGATTCTGTGAAGGAAATATCCCCGTCAATTCCGAGATTAGTTATTTCCTGTATTTCAAGAATGACGTCATCACGATTAGACTTGCCTAGCAAAGTCATTTCCGCCAGTACATCCAGTGCTTCAACTCTGGTTAATGTACTATCAAAATCAAATACATACTTACGTCCCACTTCTAGCCTGGTTTATTAAAATTAGGGAGTAAAATTATTAAATTAAATCGGTGCACAGTGGCTACCTTACTTAAAAATGAAGTTAATGCAAAGATAAATCAATTACACTGTTAATCTTTCCTAATTATGGCCATTTAAATTCGATATTCAAATTATTCAGTTTTTAATTATATTTATATACACCAATAATTATCGTAAAGACATAATAATGAGAAAGCTTTTAAAGATTCTAAAGTACTTGCTTCTAGCAATAGTTGTGATCCTGTTTATAGGATATTTAATAATATACTTTAGTATGCGCAGTGATTCCATAAAGAATTTGGAACTTTTAGGAGTAGAGGCCCCTACCCGAAGTCAAAATGGGGTCACTTTCAGGGATCTTAATAAAAATGGAAAATTGGACGTTTATGAAGATAGCTCAGCCAATACGGAAGATCGCGTGGAGGATCTGGCCAACCAAATGAATCTTGAAGAAAAAGCCGGAACACTTTTTATAAATATGATAGGCTCAACTTCCAAAGGGGAGCCTATGGAAACACTGATATTATCAACGGACCCTCTAGTTCTTGTCTTTTCCCTTATTTTACCGTCAAACTCTGAAATGATAGCCAAAAAGAAGATGAATAGCTTTAATATTCTGACATCATTAGATGCTGATCTTATGGCAAAATACAATAATACCATTCAGAAAATGGCGGAAAGAACCAGGTTAGGGATTCCTATAACTATAGCTACAGACCCCAGACATGGGACTGAAAATAATCCAGGTGCTGCTTTATATACCCCTGCTTTTTCGCAATGGCCAAGCTCACTGGGTTTAGCTGCTACAAGAGACACCTCATTGGTCAAAGAATTTGGTGATATTGCAAGACAAGAGTACTTAGCAGTAGGCATTAGACTTGCCTTGCACCCTATGGCCGATTTGGCAACAGAACCCCGTTGGGGACGCATTAATGGGACCTTTGGTGAAGACGCCCAACTATCTGCAGAAATGACTAAGGCCTACGTCCTGGGTTTTCAGGGAGATACGCTGGGCAGAAACAGCGTGGCATGTATGACAAAGCATTTTTCTGGTGGGGGGCCACAAAAAAATGGGGAGGATCCTCATTTTCCATATGGAAAAGAACAGGCGTATCCCGGAGATAATTTTGATTACCACGTTATTCCTTTTACGGAAGGGGCTTTTGAAGCAAATACTGCCCAGATAATGCCCTACTACGGGATTCCAGTGGGACAAACCTCCGAAGATGTTGCTTTTGGATTTAATAAGGATATAATTACAGGTTTTCTTCGGGACTCATTAAAGTTTGAAGGTGTTGTTTGCACGGATTGGAATATTATCTCAGATTCTAAAATAGGAGAAGGTCGCGCCTGGGGTGTTGAACATCTTTCACCAAAAGAAAGAGTTAAAAAAGTATTAGACGCTGGTTGTGATCAATTTGGTGGTGAAAGTATTCCTGAATTAATCATTGAATTAGTAGAAGAAGGACAAATAACAGAAGAACGCTTGGATATTTCTGTAAAACGAGTGTTACGCGATAAGTTTACCATGGGGCTTTTTGACGATCCATATGTTGACGAACAGAAGGCATCAAAATTTGTGGGTAATGAAATTTTTAGGGAAAGGGGAAAAGAAGCTCAGGGCAAGTCCACAATTGTACTAAAGAATGAGACCATTTTACCATTAAAAACCGGGACCAAGATTTTTGCGGAAGGAATGATAAACCCGGAATTGCTTAACAAATATGGCGTACTCGTAAAAAACCCAGAGGACGCGGATATTATCGTAACCAGAATTCGAACACCCTATGATGAACGCTCTGAATATTTTATTGAAAGATTCTTTCATCAGGGGCGCCTTTATTTTACAGAAGAGGAACAGAATAAAGTTCTGAATCTTATTTCAAAAAAGCCCTCTGTGGTCATTATAAATTTGGAAAGACCAGCCATACTTAGTGAAATCGATAAGTCAACCAAAGCCCTGTTGGCAGACTTTGGCACCAGCGACGAAGTTCTGACTGAAGTTCTATTTGGAAAAATAATACCTGAAGGAAAATTACCCTTTGAACTTCCTTCATCCAAGGAAGCGGTGCAAAAGCAAATGGAAGATGTCCCCTATGACTCCAAAGATCCTTTATATCCTTTCGGCCATGGTTTGGGTTATTGAGTTTTACCAGTTATTTCTTTTAAAAAGTCAACCTCATCTTCGGAATAAGGTGTGCCATCTTGTCTCAGAATATCGTGATGCCAGATTTTTGGTTCAGAAGTAAATGTAGAATCCCAGCTTTTCCACGGATAAATAGTATTGGTTTTACCGGCGACAAATCCCCAGTTAATAGCTGCAATTTTATCTTTCTTTAGAATCGGCAGGACTTTTTGAAAGGTATTCCCAGCGCCTCTAGCAAGATACTCGGTACAAAATAAGGGTCTATTGTATTTTTGTAGCTCGGTTATTTTTTTCTTTACATTTTCTATTTCCCCGTCATAAGCATGAAATGAAATAACATCGGAATTCATAAGCATATACCTATCCAAAACTGGTAAACTATCCGGAGTACCCCAATGGGCAATATTTCCTTTCCAAATACCAGTGGTCAGAGGCTGACTGGGATTTACTTCTCTCGCCCATGCCATTACTTTTGTTAAGAGAATAAGGGAATAAAAATGTTTATTCTCCACCTCAAGCTCCTTCCTTCCGGGCGTTCCTGCAACATTATCCGGTTCATTATAGACATCCCAAACCAGGACCCTGTCATCATTGCCAAAGTGCCCCACTACTCCTTTAATGTAAGACTCTAATTCATTATGACGGGTGGTATCTCCCAGAATTTTTGCACCTGGTGACTGCACCCATCCTGAATTGTGTACATGTGCAACAGGTTCTGGTTGAACTCCTGGCTTTGGTACAGGGTGCCACACATCATCCAGTAATACAAACATGGTCTTTATCTTATGCTTTTGAGCTAAATTCAAATAAATTTCCAGACGTTTTAAAAATCCGATAGAATCTCGTTCCCAAAGTAAATTATGCAGATATACCCGGTGCAGATTCATTCCCAATTCTTCAGACCATTTTAATTCCCTATCAATTGTCTCAGGGTCAAAAGTATCTTCCTGCCAGAACTCGAGTTGATTTATGGATGAGCTCGGATTAAAATTAGTTCCTAAATACCAGGGTTGTTTGTCATACCAATCCCAGGCTTTTTCAGTTGACCATCGTTGGCCTGTTTTCTCAAGAAGTAGTTTTCCTTTTTCCTTTACCTTCTTCTCACCACAAGCATGTGAAAGAAGCAATAACATACAAAACCCTAATATTTTCATAGGACGGATATTTTAGTAATTATAGATTATACCTGTAAGAATAGCTATTCCAAAACTCAATAGGGTCCCTATTAAAATATATTCAGTTAATTTTCTGCTGTTGCTTTCTTTTAAATCGTTAAATCTAAAGACCGATTTAGCCGTGATCAGGAGACCTATTGCTTCCCATCTGCCCATTATTATGAAAATCAGAACAAATAAACGTTCAATTATACCAATATATTTACCTGCATTAGGAAGTGATTTATGATCAAGATTTATCTGATTAGACATCCCTTCCAAAAGTATCCTCATTACAATGGCTGCAGGATAAGTCACAAAAACTATAGCGGTTAAAAGCGGCCAATCTATTTGTTGTATTAAAGTGATAGTATGCTCCAAAAGATTACTGTAATAGGCGCATATATACAACACCACAATATGCAGAAATTGATCTATAAAAAAAGGAATGCTCTTATTTTTAAATAAAGGCATCACATAAATTTTAAGCAAGTCGATAACATAATGAGAGAGGGCAATAATCAGGGCTGTTTTCCAATATTCTATATCCCATAGCAATAAGATAATGACCAAAAAATGAATTAGGATATGGAGATACAGAAATCCGGAAGCCGCTTTCTTAGCCTCTTTCTGAATAACCCAGCGTTTTGGCTGTAAAAGAAAATCACCAATTATGTGAGCCAGAAAAAGTTTGGTAAAAAGTATCATGCCTGAGGGGTTTTATAGTTTTTTTCGTAATAATTTAACAAGTCTTTGACCAGATCTAGTCGTGCTCTTTTATACCTCTGACTTACAGCTGATTGTTGTATTTGAAATTGCTCAGCTACCTCCTTTTGAGAAGCTCGAGGATTTTCCAGGGCCATTAAAATAATCTCTGCAGAAACAACACTCCAGGTATCCATAAAGTCCAACCCTAATTTCAACATTAAATTAAGTGTATCGTCTGTTTGCGGATCGCCCGTAGTAATAGCCAGATTTATTTTTTTTTCTTTTAACAGACTTAAGGTTCTGCCGGACCTTTGATAGGCGGAACCATTAGATTCACTAACACCAGCACCTCTAAAATCTTCATCCCCCAATCCAATCCCAATTCTTACATCCAGGTTCTTAATGGTTTTGATTAGTGCTTTTATTTGAATTGCCACTTCCATTGCTTTTTCAGGTGCAATCCGTATTTGAAATTCATCCCCCCTATATATTTCCCATACTTCCGGCGTATGGCCTAGTTTTAGCAAAAAGTTCTTTAAAACTGGCATCCAGTCGGCGTTTCTATAACCTGCCGAATTGATAATATCTCCGGTTAAAACTGCAATCATTTATTATAAGCTTAAGTGCTAATATACAGATATATTAATTAATATGCTAATTTATTTAAATATAAGTTATATTGCTAATATAGGAGATGCTTACTGAAAGTAGCTTTTATTAAGTCAAAACCATCTTCTTACTTTTATACAATAGTTCTTGTATTCTTTGCCAAACAGGCTGGCAAGTGTCGATTCCTCGGGTTGAATCTGAAAAGCGTTCATATAAGAAACAAAACCTGCAGCCAAAAGAACATTGAATGCATTGCCTAACCAGAGTGCCCAAGCTAATAATATTAGCAGCAAACCCAAATACATTGGATTACGTGAGTACTTATAAATACCATTTGAGACCAAAGAAGAGGCTTTAGAAGGATTTTTAGGATCTATGCTAGTCTTAACCAGGAAGAACTGAATTAACGCGACACAACTAATTACCACTGCCAATATCAGCAATGCCTTAATTAGATACCTTCTTCCAAAAAAATCAAAATATCCAACCGGCAAAAATTCAGCTAACAGGTACATTAGGCTTCCAAATATCAAAAAAACGATTGCAGGTGGCAGTTTAAGCTTCATAATAGAAAAATAGCAGTAAATAAAATTACTACTTTTGGCAAGGTCAGCAATCTTTTTTTTGTGAATTCCTCTAACTTATGGATCTTGTTTTCGCTACACACAATGCAAATAAATTAAAAGAAGTAAGTTTATTACTTCCCAAAACTATCCGACTTATCTCCCTGGAGGATCTTGGCTGCCATGAAGAAATACCGGAGACCGAATCAACACTGAAAGCTAATGCACAATTAAAAGCAGATTATATTACCCATCGTTATGGAATTTCATGTTTTGCTGATGATACAGGGCTTATCATAGATGCACTGAACGGAGCTCCGGGAGTCCATTCAGCCAGGTTTGCTGGTGAAGAGAAGAATTCGAAAAAAAACATGAAAAAAGTTTTATTTGAGCTGAAGAACATCACATCTCGCACAGCCAGATTTAAAACTGCAATAGCCTTAAATCTAAATAAAAAAAGAATCCTATTCGAAGGTGTTGTTGAAGGTACAATAACTAAAGAGAAAAAGGGTGCTGAAGGTTTTGGATACGATCCAATCTTCATCCCAAAAGGTTATGACCAAACCTTTGCTCAATTGCCTATTCAAATAAAAAATGAAATAAGCCATAGAGGAAAGGCTCTTCAAAAGCTTATTGCCTACCTTACTAAACATTGAATATATTAAGTTTAACCGGCATCTAAATAAATAAGAGTATCTTTGCCGCTTAAATTGAAGCCGCTGGTATAGCATGTGTTGCGCTGAGTCTAATAAGTTATAAGGATAATCGCTCTATGCAACATACATATTTGCGTTTAGGTAAATTATAACATATTATGACAAAATTTGAAGCATTGGGGCTCAATAGCGCCCTACTGAATGCTATAACCGATTTAGGATTTGAAACTCCATCGGAGGTTCAGGAAAAATCCATCCCCCTTTTATTAGAAGATGAAATAGATTTAGTGGCTCTGGCCCAAACCGGAACAGGTAAAACCGCTGCATTTGGTTTTCCTTTAATTCAAAAAATTGACAGTCAAAGCAGGACTACACAAGGATTAATACTTTCGCCAACCCGAGAACTTTGTTTGCAAATCACCAAAGAAATGCAATTGTATTCAAAATACGTCAAAGGGTTGAATACCGTAGCTATTTATGGCGGTGCAAGTATAAGTGATCAAGCAAGGCAAATAAAGCGAGGTGCACAAATCGTTGTCGCTACCCCTGGTAGAATGAAGGATATGATTGGCCGTGGAATCATTGATATCTCCAAACTTGACTATTGCATTCTTGATGAAGCAGATGAGATGTTAAATATGGGGTTCTATGAAGATATTAAAGACATTCTTTCCAATACACCCAAAGACAAATCTACCTGGCTTTTTTCAGCTACTATGCCACGGGAAGTAGCTACAATAGCTAAAAGGTTTATGCACAACCCAACGGAAATTACCGTGGGGACTAGAAATACTGGTGTGGATACTGTACGGCATGAATATTATGTCGTTGGCGGACGCGACAGGTATTCTGCATTAAAACGCCTTTCTGATTCTAATCCGGGTATTTTTTCGTTGGTCTTCTGCCGAACTAAACGCGATACGCAGCGAGTGGCCGAAAAGTTAATTGAAGACGGATATAACGCCGGGGCACTGCATGGCGATTTAAGCCAAAATCAGCGCGACCTGGTAATGAATTCTTTCCGTAAAAAACAAATTCAAATGTTGGTGGCCACAGATGTTGCGGCCCGTGGAATAGATGTAGACGATATCACCCATGTAATTAATTATCAACTGCCCGATGAAATAGAAACCTACACTCATAGGAGTGGGCGTACAGGAAGAGCAGGTAAATCTGGTATTTCGATGGTGATAGTCACCAGAAGCGAATTGAGAAAAATTCATGCTATAGAGAAAAAAATACAGCAAAAATTCATAGCTAAAAAAATACCTACCGGAATCGAAATTTGTGAGATTCAATTGTATCATTTGGCCAATAGAATCCGTACTACAGAAATAAATGAAGAAGTAAGTAATTATTTACCGGCTATTAACGACGTCCTGGAAGGCCTTGACAGGGATGAATTAATCCAAAAAATTGTTTCAGTAGAATTTACCCGTTTTTTTAATTACTACAATAAAACCAAGGATCTTAATTCCGCCGAACCTGATCGCGGAGAACGAAGAAAAGGCAGGGAGTCTAGCGATTTTTCGAGTAACGGATCTGTTCGTTATTTTATAAATGTAGGAGAGCGCGATGGGTATGATTGGATGTCCTTAAAGGACTTTTTGAAGGATACGCTTCAATTAGGTAAAGATGATTTATTTAAAGTAGATGTTAAAGAAAGTTTTTCCTTTTTCAATACAGAAGCAGCGCTTAAGGACCAAATTTTGGAAACATTTACCGATTTTAAGATAAAAGGACGATTTGTAAACGTTGAAGTATCTAATAGTCCCGAAGGTGGAGGACGAAGAAGGGATAGAGGACCAAGGAAGAGTGGAGACAGCAGGGACCGGGATAGAGGCCGGGGAAAAAAAAGAGAAGGTAGCTTTTCAAAAAGTGGTTCAAGAAGATCAGGATCCAAAGAGGGTTCATCGTCCGGAAATAGACGAAGTAAGAAAAGAGATGGTTTCTATTAGTTAATTGTATATTAAAAAATGTGCCGTGGCATCTATTTTTATTTTATTCGTATTATAAATTAGTATTGCACTAAATGAGGAAGTATTTATTGTGCTTGTTTTCATTAATCGGCTTTGCCGGGATATCACAAGAAAATGAAGCTGAGCAGAAAGTAGAAGATTTTCAGGCAGTAGTTATTAATGCGCAGTCCAATACCCCTTTGGAAAGTGTACATGTAATAAACCTAAACAAGGTTGTTGGTACTATAACCAACTCCAAGGGTGAATTTTCCATGAAAGCCTCTGTTAACGATACGCTTTACTTCTCATATTTAGGCTTTAAATCTCAGAAAATTCGTGTAACGAATGATATGTTTAAGTTTAAAAACACCAAGATTGCACTCACGGAGCTTGCATATGCTTTGGAAGAAGTAATTGTCAAACCATACGAATTAACAGGCTATCTCGAAATTGATATAAAAAACCTACCCATTAATACATCATATCAATATAGCATCTCCGGATTACCAACCAGCTATGAGGCTGGAAGTAAAAATCCAAGTGCAGTAACAAAGGTATTAGGCTCCATTCTTAATCCTGCGGATCTTCTTCGAAATTTATTTGGAAAACAACCCAACCAGATGAAAAAATTGAGGCTAATAAAAGATGATGAAGACATCAGAGATCTCCTTGCCTCCAAATTTGATCGTGAAACACTTACCGAACTATTGCAAATTGATGAATTTGATATTAATGATATCCTTTCTAATTGTAATTATTCAACATCCTTTATAAAAACAGCGAATGATTTGCAAATATTGGATGCAATTAGCAGTTGTTATGAAGAATTCAAAGTACTTAACAGAAATAAGTAAGGTAGAAGTTAAAGCTCCATTCCCGGCATAATTCCTTGAAGTAAGAATAGCCTTATGAAACAATTTAAAGGCTCTTGAAATAAATTTTCTTTTTCCGCATTCATTTTATAGCTTTAGCCAAAATCTATGAACATGAAAAAACTGCTTATTGCAATTGCAGTTTCTGCACTTTTTTTGACCTGCAAAGAAGAAAAAAAAGAACCCCAAATTCCAGTTTCTATAGCTAAAGACAGCACGCAAATAGTTCAGAAAAAAATTCCATTTGTCTGGCAGGGTGCCAATATCTATTTTTTATTAACGGACAGGTTCAATAACGGCAATCCCGAAAATGATTTGAATTTCGACCGGACAAACGAAACAGCTCCTTTAAGAGGGTTTATGGGTGGTGATATTCAGGGTATCACAGATAAAATTGAAGAAGGCTACTTTTCAAAATTAGGAGTGAATGCTATTTGGTTTACACCCGTGGTAGAACAAATCCGTGGCGATACAGATGAAGGAACAGGTAATACATATGCTTACCACGGATACTGGGCAAAGGATTGGACCGCTTTGGATCCCAATTTTGGCACTAAAAAAGATCTTGAAAATCTTGTAAAAATCGCTCATAAAAATAATATAAGGATTGTGATGGATGTGGTAATTAACCATACGGGGCCTGTAACTGAACAAGATCCAGTCTGGCCGGCGGATTGGGTAAGAACAACCCCAGTTTGTGAGCATACTAATTATGAGACTACAACAAGTTGTACTTTGGTTGCAAACTTACCAGATATTTACACAGAATCTGATGAAGTGGTTGAATTACCAGATGCATTATTGGCTAAATGGAAGGATGAAGGCAGACTTAGTAATGAATTGGATGAACTTCAACTTTTTTTTCAGAGAACGGGATACCCCCGAGCTCCCAGGTTTTATATCATTAAATGGTTGACAGACTACGTTAATGATCTGGGTATTGACGGTTTCAGGGTAGATACAGCTAAACATGCCGACGAAAAAACATGGTTAGAATTATATGTGGAAGCTTCCAATGCATTTGAAACCTGGAAAAAAAAGCACCCTGAAGATGTTTTGGATAACTCACCATTTTACATGGTTGGCGAAGCTTACGGATATGAAATTTCTATGGGTAGAAAATTCGATTTTGGTGATAAGAAGGTCGATTATTTTGAACATGGCTTTGAAAGTCTAATAAACTTTGAACTAAAAAATGATGCCAAAAAGACGTACGAAACAATATTTAAAAAATACAATCGAATCCTAACCACTAAATTAAAAAACAAAGGTGTGCTTAATTACATGACTTCACATGATGATTCAGAACCCTTTGATAAAGATAGGGAGAGACCGTATTATATGGCGAATGTGCTTTTCCTTACCCCGGGAACTTCACAGATTTTTTATGGAGATGAATCTGCCAGGGATCTTACTATTGAAAACACAGAAGGGGATGCCACTTTAAGATCATTTATGAATTGGCAAGAAATTGATAGTCTCCAGGAAACTAAGAATATTCTCACCCACTGGCAGAAATTGGGAAGTTTTCGCCATAATCATCCTGCCATAGGGGCCGGAAGGCATAAGCGCTTAGGTAAAAAACCCTATGTTTTCAGCAGAACCTATATGAGTGGGGATTACAAGGACAAAGTTGTTATAGGACTCGATTTACCGAAGGGTAAAAAATCACTTTGGGTTAAAGGATTTTTTGGAGACGGCACAAAACTTTTTGATACTTATTCAGAAACTTATGTTGAAGTGAAAAATGGAAAGGTAATCCTGGAAAATGATAATAATATAGCACTCCTGGAATTAGTAGATTAATTGGCGTTCTTAAAGGAAAGCATAGTCCATATTTTGAATCCATAGGATTTATGCTTCGAATTAAGGGTTTTTATGAAGATGAATAGGAGAAGTTTTATCGTTAAGTCCTTTTTTGCCCTGCTGGGGTTATTTCTTTTTGACATTTTTTGGTTCGAGAAGTATGTAATTCAATGGACAACCTATGACCTCTCCAATTCGGAGAGCAAAATAAAAATCGTTCAATTAACTGATCTTCATATTAATAAATTAAAATCTTTCCATAAAGCTCTTGCCAATAAAATTAACCAAGAGTTGCCGGACTTAATTTGCATTACGGGAGATTCAGTCAACAGCAACAAGGGATTACCCGTTTTAAATCAATTTTTGGACCTTATCAGCAAAGAAATACCGAAGGTTGTAATTCTGGGAAACAAGGAATATGCGGGGAAAGTAAATATAAATTCTTTCAGAACTTTAATTAAAAAACACAATGGCCAATTACTTATTAATGAAAGTTTAAAATTCTCAACGGCTAACAGAAACCTTCTTATAATTGGTGTTGATGACTTAATTGGTGGTCATCCGGATTTTATAAATTCCTCAACAGAATATGATAGTTCTGAAGAAGCTATTGTACTCAATCATTGTCCTGAGTACAGTGATGAAATAGCTATTTTAAATGAAACTCAAAAAGTAAATATTAAGCTCATACTATCCGGACATACTCATGGAGGACAAATAACATTTCTTGGGAAAGCATTTTATAAACCACGCGGCAGTGGCAGGTTCTTAAGAGGATGGTACAAACTCAATGATACCAGAATGTATGTCTCCAAAGGCATTGGAACAAAATATATTCCGATTCGAATGGGTTGCAGAGCAGAAGCTACTATTTTTTATGTTTAGTTTACTGCAGGGAATGTAAAGCTATTCTGTTTCCTTCTGTATCTGTTAGAAGTGCCATAAAACCATGCCCCCCTCCTATCTCCTTTTTTTGTTGAATTATTGAGCCTCCGGCATTAGTTACTTTGGCCAATTCCATTGCAAGGTCTTTGCATGAAAAATAAAGAAGTGGACCTGCGGTATCACTTGGAATATACATCTCATGTTTAACTAAAGATCCCGAACTACCTGTTTTGCCCTGGACGCCAGGGAACCAGCCCATGATAATTCCACCCAAATCATGGACAGAAATTGAAATATCAAAAACTTCCTCATAAAACTTTCTGGCTCGTTCCATATCTTCCACTGGTATTTCGAACCATCCCACCATATTATGCTCCATCGTGCTAAATTATTTTTCCAAAATATCTTTTAAACTCACTAAACCTTCTTCAAAATCTTTGCCCACAGTTTTATCCATGTTCATAAAAAGCATCATGATGCTTACAGGGAACTTATTCTTACCTGAAAAACCCCAGGTAACTTCAGTCTCACCTGCACCTGTTTCTTTTACCTTTAAATATGCATCTGATTGGGACTTAAAAGGTTTTAGAAAACGTAACTCACTTTCAATTACTTCATTTTCAACAATTCCTTTTATTTCCTGTTCACCACTACCAACATCCTTGTTTCCTTCCCATTTGCTGGTAGCACCTATTTCACCATCGGAACCCACAAATTCTTTTTTCATATTAGGGTCTCTTTTACCCCAAGGACTCCAATTATCCTGATTTTTCAAATATTTAAGATATTCGAATACCACAGGAACCGACTGCCGCACTTTTATTTTTCTGCTAACATCATAACTTTTAGGTGCAATCATAGCTAAAATAATAACCAGAACAACTATCCCTGCAAGTATATATAAAATTGTAGTCATTTGTATATCAGTTAATTGGTTACCTTTAAATATAAATAAAATTAATTTTCTTTCCTATATCTTTCTATAATTTCATCAATACTTTTAATAGATTTTTTAGTCCAATCGAATCGTTTTTCCAAAATTTCCGCTTCGGTTAGGGACCATGGTAAATTTGATCTTTTAAGTTGTAGCGTTAAATTATGTAATACAATAGCCGCAGATACAGAGATATTGAGACTTTCTGAAAATCCTGACATAGGTATTTTCAAAGTACCATCAGCTTGCTCTAAAACCTCGGGACTTAAGCCTTCTTTTTCGGTCCCAAAAAACAAAGCCACTTTATCTTCTAATTTAAAATCCTCCAGCAAAGTGGAGTCATTATTGGGAGTGGTAGCAATAATCTTATATCCATTACCTCGCAAATTATGTATACAGGATTTTACAGTGGTATATCTTTCTATATCCACCCATTTTTGAGCTCCCATTGCTATATTTTTGTCGAGATGTTGTCCAAATCGGTCTTCAATTATATGCGCTTTCTGAATACCAAAAACGTCACAGCTCCTTATTACTGCGCTTGCATTATGCATTTGAAAAACATCTTCAATGGCCACAGTAATATAATTGGTGCGCTCGCTTAAAACATCATTGAATCGTTTTAGGCGTTCAGGTGTAATATAAGTTTCCAAGTAGGAAAGCAGATCAAGATCTATCATTAATCTAATTTAAGAAAAATGTATCTTTATATTAGACCAAAAGTCATGCAAAAAATAATTGTTGTACTTACAGGAGCCGGAATGAGCGCAGATAGCGGAATTAGAACTTTCCGTGATGCGGACGGGCTTTGGGAGGGACACGACGTAATGGAAGTTGCCTCCCCTTCCGGTTTTGCCAGAAACCCTTATTTGGTGTTGGATTTTTACAACCAGAGGAGAAGGCAGCTATTAGAAGTGGCCCCTAATCTAGGGCATAAAATGCTGGTTGAACTTGAACAGTACTTCAATGTCACTATTATTACACAGAATGTAGATGATTTGCATGAACGTGCTGGCAGTTCTCATGTTCTCCATCTTCACGGTGAACTGCTTAAAGTTCGCAGTACTGGTGATGAAACTTTGGTTTTGGATTGGAAAAAAGATCTAAACCTAGGTGAGACATGCTCAAAAGGATATCAATTGCGTCCTCATATTGTTTGGTTTGGCGAGGAAGTTCCATTATTATCTGAAGCTGCACAAATTACTGTAACCGCAGATATTGTTATTATTATTGGAACGTCGATGCAGGTATATCCGGCAGCCGGTCTCTTGAACTATGCAAGACAGGGCACACCCATTTACTTTATTGATCCAAAACCAAGTATAAATGCTTCAGATTTTGAAAATCTCACAATTATTCAAGCTACAGCAGCAAAAGGAGTTCCTACCTTGGTAACGGACCTAGTCCGTAAAGAGCTTTAGTACGCCTGGCCCATTCCAGAATGGCTTCGCGTTGTTCCTGAGAGAGTCTGGCTTCCTGGTGAACCCAGGTATATTCCTTTAGAGGCATCTCCGCTTCTTCAATGACCTCAATCAATTCTTCCAATTTGTGGTCCTTTTGCCTTTTGTTGTAATTATCCCAATCAGACAAATTCAAATCTTCTTTAGCATCTTTGATATGTTTTGAAAGCCACCATGATACCGGTGCAATATTGTTGTACCATGGATATTCGGTATTGTTGCTGTGACAATCAAAGCAACTATGAGTTAATATGGTTTTAACATTTTCAGGAGGATTAGTTTCATTTATGAAACCGGCTAAATGATTGCCTTGATTGATATTCTTTTCCGGTCTGAAAAACTGGATGGCAATAAAAAGAAGTAATAGCAATTTTGCTATTTTTTTCATTACTTTCATTTGGGGGTGCTTTTGTCGGACCAAAATACAAAGTTTTGTGACTAAATCTGAATTATTCAAATCATTAAATTATGTGGATGGCACTCGGGATAAACGCACTGAACTAACCCAAATGGTCCTTAATAACCCTAATTCTATTTCATCTTTAATGGAAATTGCATTTGAGGATAATGGGGTGATTTCATCAAAAGCCTGTTGGATTTTGGAATTTGTCGCCAAAAAAGACATACAGCTAATCCTAATTAATATTGAAGGTTTTACTATGGGTATTTCTAAAGTGCAATTAGATTCATCCGTAAGACCAATGGCTAAAATTTGTGAAATTCTTATGAAAGCATTTTTTTCCAAATCAAAAAATGACGTCCAGACGAAATTAAAGGAAGATCACCTCGAAAAAATAACGACCTCTTGTTTTGATTGGCTCATAGCGAAACATAAAGTAGCGGCTAAAGCGTATTCCATGACGAGCCTTTATTTATTAAGTAAAAAATTTGAATGGATACGACCTGAACTCCGAATGATATTGGAGCAAAATTACAGTTTAGGAAGCCCTGCCTATAAGGCAAGGGCCAGACAAATTCTAACATTAATTAATAAGAAAATTCAGAACCACTAAAGAGTGACAAAAGTATTTTAAGCAGCTTAACTCAAAAATCTTAACTATCCTCTTAATATACTTTTAATCTCCCA
Source organism: uncultured Eudoraea sp. (assembly GCA_965364275.1). Lineage (GTDB taxonomy): Bacteria > Bacteroidota > Bacteroidia > Flavobacteriales > Flavobacteriaceae > Eudoraea. The sequence continues at coordinate 32,012 of CBDTVT010000002.1, forward strand.
AGCATATAAGTATCTTTACATCTTTCAAAAAATAATCAATCCTAAAGCATATGTCGTTAAATCAATTAAACGCCATTTCACCAATTGACGGCAGATATAGATCCAAAGTCGATTCCCTTGCAAATTTCTTTTCGGAAGAAGCGTTAATAAAGTACAGGGTTATGGTTGAAATTGAATACTTCATAGCGCTCTGTGAATTAGAACTGCCGCAGCTCCCAAAATTATCCCAGGATAGAGTCGATTCCCTCCGGAATATTTTTGAAAACTTTAATGTGGATGATGCTTTGGCTATTAAAGAAATAGAGCGAACCACAAACCATGATGTAAAAGCAGTTGAGTATTTTATTAAGGATAAGTTCGATGCATTGGGGCTGGAAAAATATAAAGAATTCATCCATTTTGGGCTTACTTCACAGGACATTAACAACACAGCCATACCCTATTCCATTAAAGAAGCTATGAATGAGGTCTATGTACCTGTATTTATGGAATTGACATCGGTTTTAAGGGCTTTAGTCAAAAGTTGGGAGGATATACCTATGCTGGCACGAACTCATGGACAGCCTGCATCACCAACTCGTTTGGGTAAAGAAATTAATGTTTTTGTTGTGCGCCTCGAAGAACAGTTTAACCTTTTAAATGATATTCCAAGTGCAGCGAAATTCGGTGGAGCAACCGGAAATTATAATGCCCATAAAGTGGCTTACCCAAATATAGATTGGCAAAATTTCGGCCAAAATTTTGTTCAGAATAAATTGGGATTATCCCATTCTTTCCCTACTACTCAAATTGAGCATTATGATCATATGGCTGCTTTATTTGACACTCTTAAGCGTATCAACACCATAGTTATTGACTTAAATCGGGATATGTGGACTTACGTTTCCATGGATTATTTTAAACAAAAAATAACCGAAGGAGAAGTAGGTTCTTCAGCGATGCCCCATAAAGTAAATCCTATAGATTTTGAAAATTCCGAAGGTAATTTAGGAATTGCTAATGCTATTTTTGAACATTTATCTTCAAAGTTACCTATTTCACGTTTACAGCGCGATCTAACGGACAGCACAGTACTGCGTAACGTGGGAGTACCGTTTGCACATACCATAATCGCCTTTAAGGCAACTCTAAAAGGACTAAACAAATTACTTCTGAATAAAGTCAAATTTGAACAAGATCTCGAGGACAATTGGGCGGTTGTGGCTGAAGCTATACAAACCATCCTAAGGAGAGAAGGATATCCCAATCCTTATGAGGCATTAAAAGGTCTCACCAGAACCAATGAACGTATTACGCAAAAATCGATTGCAGAATTTATTGATCAATTGGAAATAAAGCAAGAGCTTAAGACCGAATTAAAAAATATCAGCCCCAGTAATTATACGGGTATTTAATAAAGACACTTATATAGTACATAGGAACTAGATCTATATTTTAATGCCTTTTATTAAAACTTCAATACTAATTAGTGCTATTCCTTTTTAAGTATTTGTAGATGCGGGTAAGGTATTTCAATTCCGGCTTTATCAAGTGCAATTTTACAACCTTCAACTGTACCAAAATATACATCCCAGTAATGCTCCGGCTTAGTGAAGGGCCTTACCGCAAAATTTATGGAACTGTCGGCCAACTCAGATACATTTACCGAAGGTGCAGGCTCCTTTAGAACCTTTTCATTAGTAGTAAGGACGCTCATTAATACCTCTTTGGTCTTTTTTATATCTTCACCATAATCTATTCCAATTTCAACATCTACTCGTATTTTACCTTCAGCCGTATAATTAATTATATTGCCATTGGCCATAGCCCCATTAGGAATTATCGCTAATTTGTTTTGAGGTGTAACAAGTTTTGTAGTGAAAATCTCAATTTCTTTAACAGCACCAAGTACTCCCTGTGCCTCAATTAAATCACCTATTTTGTATGGTCTAAAAATCATTATTAAAACACCCCCGGCGAAGTTTGATAAGGATCCTTGTAAAGCTAACCCTACAGCTAACCCTGCAGCAGCAAGTATTGCAGCAAAGGTGGTTACATTCACCCCTAATTGTGAGATAACGATAATAATCAGAAATATTTTTAAAGCCCAGGAAGTCAGATTTAAAAGAAATCTCTGTAAAGATTCATCATACTTACTTTTGGACATTGCTTTTCTGGAAGCTCCAATTATCTTATTAATTACCCAGGAACCAATTAGAAAAATGAGTATCGCTCCAATTAGTTTGGGACCGTAAGTAGTAATGAAGTCTATTCCTTTTTCAATCCATATTTCTGCGTTTTCCATAGTGATTAAATTTTAGTGTTATTTAGGGTAGGAAGATATAAAATAGACTTTAGAAAATTAAATCGAATTAACACTTTTAAATATATTTTAGGTTTTATAACAAAAAAACCCGCCAGAAAGAAATTCGGGCGGGGTTTATTAATTAAAAATATCTAAGTTATCCTTTAAGAAATTGGCCTATTTCACCAAGTTCTTCACCGCTGAAATCAGATTTTTGTATGGCATTCATTAGTTGGACAATATGGCCAGGGTTCATATCCTTACCCAGAACCCGGATGATTGCAAAGCCTTTATCATCGCTGCTGCCATAAATAATTACCTCATCTATTGCATCTTCATCACCAACATACTTAATGACACCTTTTCCGTATTCAGAATTCAATTTCATGAGTTCAACAAAATTATCATTCTTTAAAATTGCATTTACTTTTGCTTTCTCTACTTCATATTCGGCACCATTTTCGCTCGTCTTCTTAAAGGCCAATAAATTCAATTTCTTCAATGACTGTAGCGCCTCTTGTTGTGTTTCTGATAAATCTTCGTTTTCCAAATTTAGAATGCTCGTTGGAACATCTAATGAAATGAAATTGGGATTTTCTGAATTATCCACATAATATTCCTGGAGACTTTGCGTGGAAGAACATGAGAAAAAGGCTAGTAAGCTCATTACAGAAAGTGCTGTTATTATTTTTTTCATTTTGTGATATTTTTATTCAATTAAAACTTGTAGAAAGGGCAATTGACCAGTTGTGAAGTTAGTAACATCTCAACGGTCAACTACCACTTTAGTTATCTGCTATTATGATTTATTCTTTTTTTCTGCCTTATTTAATTCTTCAGGTAAATTCATCTTTTTTGTAAGTGAACCAATTTTAGTAAGATCAATATCCCCAGTCAATGTAAGAAGAACAGTTTCAATCTTTCTGTCATTTATTTCCATGTCTGCATTATCGATACCGGTAACAAACATTAATAATTCACTTACATGATCTTCGTCTTTACCGTTTTTCACATAGAATTTAATATTTGTTTCTTTGTCCTTTACTCTCATCAGTTCTTCCAATGAAGAAGATTTAAGATACTTGTTCACAGTTGCCTGCATATCTGCAGAAACTGCCTTATCTTCCGTAATGAATACTTTAAGGCCGCTTAGGCTTTTTGCAATATTCATAAAATCCTGAGCTTCCGGATCATCCACATCCACATCCATCTTAACCAAAAGGTTAAACATGTTTTTATTAACTATTACAGAACTTACCTCATCTGAATCCTCAAATTTATCAAAAATGGATTGTGAGAAACCACTAAGCGGTAAAACTGCCATTGCTACTAATAGAATATACTTTTTCATCTTTTAAATTTTAATTGTTGTTGTAAATTTTTTGTTTTGTTTGTTCAAATTCATTTAAATAGGCTACTTTTTCGGTACCACGTTCCAAATTCTGTGCCAACAGGTTTAATGCCTTTTTTGTTTCATTATAGGCAAACTCTGCTTCCTTTTGTTGCCGGTAATCATTACCGAAATATAATCCAAAGGCCATAACTGCTACTGCTGCAATAGAAATCCATTTGTGGTAAGATACCCTAGGTTTTAATGGAACCTGCTTAGTAAACCGTTCGTCCTTGGCTATGGAAAAGTAAGTAAACATTGGAGTGTATTGTTCCAGGTGCGGTGCAACCGAATCCTGTGAAAAATAGTCTCTCAATTGTTCCTCCTCCACCACCGTGGTAGTAGCTTCGAAGTACTTTTCCAATAATTTTTCAATTCTATCCAATTCCATAACTATGTTTTTGCATTAATTTTTCTCTAACTGTTTTTCTTGCTCTGGAAAGTGCTACTCTTACTGCCGTAGGCTGCATTTCCAGTAAATCTGCAATTTCATTAAAATCATATTCCTCAACATCTCGCAACTGCAATACCAATTTTTGTTGTTCCGGCAATTCCTCCATAATTTTTTCTACCCAACTTACGCTGTCTCTTGCTTCCAGCTGTTTTTGCAATGAAGTATTCCCATCTTCGTAATTGCTATGAACCAGTTTCAGATTATTCGATTGTTTCGACTTTAACCTATCCAGGCAAAAGTTCTTGGTCATTGTCATCGCAAAGGCCTCAACATTTTTGTAATTCGCAATATTGTCATTCTTAGACCATAATTTCATCAGTATCTCCTGAGTGGCATCTTCTGCCTCTTCTGCGGATGTGAGTAATCTTTTTGACAATCTATATAACTTGTCTTTAAAAGGCATAACCACATTTAAAAATTCTGATTGCGTCATTGTCGGTTGTTATATTGTCGTATAAACCATTGAAGGTGTTTTACATAAGCAAGACGACGTACATCGAATTTTGTTACAAAAAGTTTTATTTTCTTGCAGATGTAAGTAATTTGCACCCCTTAAAGCTACTGTTTTTTATAAATAACAGAACTAGTAACGCAATAGGGGGAATAATGTTAATGAATATTAAAATTGGAATGATAGTTGTTGAAACTATGTAAATTGCAAAAAAAAAGAATAGATGAAAAAGTTTCTCCTTTTATTTATGGGAATTATCTCCCTAAGTATTTCCTGCAGTAAAGATGATGACATTGGAGGCGTAGATGGCCCGGGTAGTGCTTCTGTTAACGTTCAGGACTTTATGTGGAAGGCCATGAATATCTGGTATTTCTGGCAATCGGATGTAGATGACCTGGCGGATGATAGATTTAGCACCAATGAGGAGTACAATGCATTTTTAGTCTCAGAAGCGGATCCTGCTGATTTTTTCGACAATAAACTGCGCTTTTCAGAAGATCGCTTTAGTTTTTATAATATGGATTATAAAGAACTCACAGATAATTTATCTGGAATCTCACGAAGTAACGGTCTGGAGTTTGGTTTATTTTTATATGGCGACAACGATACCGATATCTTTGGATACGTACGTTATATTGTTACTAATTCTGATGCTTCTACAAAAGACATCTCCCGTGGAGAATTATTCACAGGGGTGGATGGTCAAAGTTTAAATGAAAGTAATTATCGGGATCTTTTGTTTGGCGAAAATGCGACCTACACATTAAATATGGCCGATATCGCTGATGGAATAATTACTCCTAACGACAAAAGTGTGGAATTGACTAAACAGGAAGGCTTAGTGGAAAATCCGGTTTTTGTAGTAAACTCCTTTGATATTAATGGTCAAAAAATAGGCTATCTGATGTATAATGGTTTTACAAACGAATTTGATGAAGTTTTGAATGATGCTTTCGGACAATTAAATGCTGATGGGGTTACAGATTTAGTGCTTGACTTACGTTATAATCCAGGGGGTTCTGTAAATTCTTCCCGCTTACTTTCAAGCATGATTTTTAGTACAAATACCAATAATTTATATCTCAGACAACGTTGGAATGACAAATTGCAAGCCGTTTTTTCTGACGAGGATTTAACTGATTATTTTGCGGACAAAACAGGGGCAGGTACCACTATAAATACTTTAAACTTGAACAGGGTTTATGTATTAATAACCGGGAGTTCCGCCTCGGCTAGTGAATTGGTAATTAATGCCTTAAATCCTTATGTTGAAGTTATTAAAATAGGTGCTACAACCCGTGGTAAGAATGAATTTTCACTTACTATGGTAGATGATCCCAGCCGGGATGGGGCTCCTTTTATTTATACACCTTCGAGAGAAAACCAAATTAACCCCGATAATAGCTGGGCCATTCAGCCATTAGTGGGAAGAAACGAAAATTCTGTGGGCTTCTCGGATTATACCGCAGGTTTTGACCCGGACATTGAATTAAAGGAGGATTTGGAGAATCTGGGAGTTCTAGGGGATGTAAATGAACCATTACTGGCCAAAGCCATTGAAGAAATTACAGGTATTTCAGGGAAAAGAGATTTTACCGTAAAGACACCTGTTGAGCTATTCACAAGTTCTAAAATGTTTACGCCAATGAAGGACAATATGGTATTGGATAAGCCTCTTCATCTAAATCTTGATTTAAAATAATAAAAACTTAGAGCTTTAAAGTCAATCCTAATCTAAGGTTCCGACCTCTTGTCGTAAATCCTATTACCTCGGTAAAATTGGTGTTAAACACATTTTCTATGTTTAAAAAGAATTTGAGTTTGTTTGCCATTACTTCCTGTGATATATAAAACCCAAATGTTGAAAAAGGGTCGAGAACCTCATCATCAAATGTGTTAAAATCCGTATCCAGGCGTTTCCCTGTATAAGAATACGTAAGTGATGTATAAGTTCTGGTTGAAAAGTTATAGCTCAAAGCTGCATTAACACTGTGCTTAGGTATTCTTATTGCATTATCTCCTTTTCTTTCGGTAAAAGTGTAGTTTGCAGTCAAATTCATTTTCTTAAGAGGTACCCAGTCTAATTGGGCCTCCAAACCTTGTGCATTGATGGTATTTAAAGAATTAAAATATTGAAAAAGAGTATTATCAAAAAAAACAAAATTGTCTTCTTTTCTATTAAAATACAAAGCGCTTAACCTTAAGGTCTCATTTGCTTTATACTCCAGACCTCCTTCGGCAGTCCGGTTAGTTTCAGGTTCTAACAATGGGTTCGCGCCAAATAACCCAAATAACTGGCTTAGTGAAGGTGTGATATATGAAGTGGCATAAGAACCCATAAATTTTAAATAGCCCTCATCTAAGGCTATTGAATAAGACGGATTAATATTGTATACTACATGTGAACCATATTCCGAATGAAGGTTAAATCGAAGCCCGGCATTTACATTTAACCCAAAAGATGAAATATAAACCAAATTTGCATAAGGATCTATAAGTGAGAATTCCTGCGTTCCTTCAACTTCAGCCCTATCCAGATTATAATTAATACCCAAAATCGCATATATGCGATCGTCGAAAGTATATCTGTTAAACAGATCAACTATATAATTATTCCCTTCAAACATTGAAGGAAAAGCACTCCTGTTATCCGACTTATAATTTGTAAATGACCCGTTTAAATTTAAATCCCCTTTTTCATAAGCCCATTTGGAAGATAGGCCCAAACGTTTTTGTTCTGTAAGAAAAGTGTAGGGAGCATCAATTAAGCCAAAAGATTCATCATAAGCACTATTCAAAATCGTCTGATTGGCGTAAATAGTGAGATTTACTTTATCATTAAATGTATATCCCAATTTTAGATCAATATTATATCGTGAAAAAGGGTCTTCCTCGTTAGTTTCGGTAATAATTGATGATAAACCATTTGTATACACATTGGAAAAGCCCAGAGAATAGGTTAAACTCTCAAGGGTTCCGGTAACCAGGGCGGTGTTGCTAAAATCGGCAATATTATAATTCTGATCTAATGAAGATTGGTTCGTCCCAATACTGGATTGAAAATCACCGCTTATTTTTTTATTCGAGACCTTTTTGCTTGTAATATTAATAACGGCTGTAGCTGCACTCATGCCATACAGGGTACTGGAAGCTCCTTTAATGATTTCAATTGATTCTATATTCGATGTGGCAAGTAATCTAAGATCATATTCTTGCGAAAAAGAAGAAGGATCAGAAACTCTTATACCGTCAATCAAGATTAAAACCTGCCTGCCTCTTCCACCACGAGCAAAAACCCCTAACACCTCTCCCTGCCTGCCACGGCTCCCGGTGATTTCAATTCCGCTTTTGGTGTTAATTATCTCCGCTACGGTTCTACCCTGGTTATTTTCCAGTTCCTTAAGGCCAATCTTAATTACTGTTTTGCCAGAGTTCTCCCTTTTTAAAGGAAATCTGGAATCACTGACTACCACCTCATCTAATTCCTGTAATTCTATGGAATCCCTTTGGTTCTGGGCAGATACCGATGTTAACAATACGCAAAGAATGCAAAAAAGAGAGTATCTTTTTATCATTAAAGTCAAATTGTTTTGCGGGAAAATCGTACAGCTGTTCCTATACGTAAACTTTTATCCCGAAAGTTTAACATTGTTTGTTGAATTGGGCAGGTCTCCTGACTTGCGTCTTGCCACCAACCTTCCCGTGGATATTCAATTTAAATGAACACAAACAGTGGTATTGAAGTGGTAACAAGCATTCCTTATAAAGGAATTAAGCTTACAGTTGCGGGAACAGTTCCGGAATTAAACCGGATTCCCTTTTAATTTCATTTCTAATTAAAGAAGTGAAAACCAATATTCGAGGCGAATGTAGTACTATTTCTCTAGTCCGAGTCACTTTTCCTTCCCAGTTTTATGATAAGCCAGAGAATTCCAACAATGAAGTGAAGTAATATAATACCTCCTATGATATAGACTATGATATTAGAATCTCTTCCCATATGAGAATTTTTAACAAATTTAGAAAGTATATAATTTTAGAAATGTGACTTTTGTTACCTTGCGAAAGTGTTTATGAATCCATTCGCAATTAAATATATAGCCCTACTTAGTTTGATTCTAGCCCTTGTTTCATGTAAAGAGAAAAGTGAGATTTCTTTGCCCGAAACCTTAAATAGGGATATGGTCGCCATAAATTATGCAAAAGGATTCTCAATTGAGAAGTCTGTTTCGGGAATTACCATAATCAAGGTATTTTCTCCCTGGCCCAATGCAGAGGAGGCTTTTACCTATGCTTTAGTTCCCAAAGAACTTAAAATAGTACCAAAACTAAATAAAAAGGATTTTGATGCAATTATTAATGTTCCCGTAGAACGAATTATAGCCACCTCAACAACACATATACCGGCTTTGGAGAATCTGGGAGTTATAGACAAGCTCATAGGTTTTCCCGATACGAGATATATTTCTTCAGAAGTTACCAGAAAAAAAATAGATACGGGAAAAATAACAGATTTGGGTAACAATGAGTCTATTAATACTGAAATGGCCATTAACCTTAATCCTGATCTGGTAATAGGTTTCAGTATAAATAGTCAGAATAAGGCCTATGAAACTCTTCAGCGTTCAAATATTCCGGTTGTTTACAATGGAGATTGGACAGAAGAAACACCTTTGGGCAAGGCAGAGTGGATTAAATTTTTTGCGCCTTTCTTTAGTTTGGAGGAAAAGGCTGAAGACATTTTTAGGACTACTGAAACAAATTATTTAGCCGCCAAGGTTTTGGCGATGAAAGCGACCAACAAACCGACAGTACTTAGCGGTGCGCTTTATAAAGATGTATGGTATCTCCCAGGAGGGAAAAGTTGGGCAGCCAGCTTCATTAATGACGCCAATGCAGATTACCTATGGAGCGATACAAACGCAACCGGAAGCCTTTCATTAAGTGTAGAAAGTGTTCTTGCAAAAGCAGGTAACGCGTCATTTTGGGTTTCTCCTTCTCAATTTATATCTTATAATGAACTTGATAAGGCAAGTAGGCACTACAGACAGTTTAAAGCCTATAAAGAAAAAAAAATATACACTTTTGCCAATACCAAAGGAGATAGCGGAGG
>CBDTVT010000003.1:0-41598 GCA_965364275.1 uncultured Eudoraea sp.
CAAATATATAGAGGCCAATCCTGAAGACCCTACACGTTATTTTACGGAAACTGTTGAGAAATTTGCTCCCATGTGGAGAACTGTTCTTTATATTATTTCTTTCGGATTGCTCAGTCTTCATTTATGGCATGGCTTTGCCTCTTCTTTTCAAAGTATGGGTTTAAACAATAAATACACCCCATCTATTAAATCATTTACCAAAATCTATGCAATAGTAATTCCTTTGGTATTTGTCTTTATTGCTATATATCATCATCTTAACCCTATAACTCATTAATTATGGGCATTCTTGATTCAAAAATTCCATCGGGGCCTTTGGCTGAGAAATGGACAAAATATAAAAATGAAATAGATTTAGTAAATCCTGCCAATAAGCGCAATATTGATATTATCGTTGTTGGAACTGGTCTGGCAGGCGGTTCTGCTGCCGCTTCTTTCGCAGAATTGGGATACAATGTTAAAACATTTTGTTACCAGGATTCTCCCAGAAGGGCACACTCTATTGCCGCGCAGGGTGGAATAAATGCTTCTAAAAATTATCAGGGCGATGGCGACAGCGATTACAGACTATTTTATGATACGGTAAAAGGTGGTGACTATAGGTCGCGCGAAGCTAATGTTTATCGTTTGGCTGAAGTGTCTGGTAATATTATTGACCAATGCGTTTCCCAGGGTGTACCATTTGCCCGTGATTATGGCGGTCTATTAGATAACAGATCCTTCGGTGGAGTTTTAGTTTCCAGGACCTTTTATGCCAAAGGACAAACAGGGCAACAATTATTATTAGGGGCATATGCCGCGATGAACCGACAAATACATCGTGGAAAGATTAAGTCTTATACAAGGCATGAAATGCTGGATTTGGTAATTGTGGATGGCAAAGCACGAGGAATTATTACGAGAAACCTCATCACAGGTGAAATTGAACGTCATTCTGCACATGCAGTTGTAATAGCTTCCGGGGGATACGGCAATTTATTTTTTCTCTCTACCTATGCAATGGGTGCTAATGTAATGGCTGCCTGGCGCACACATCGCAGAGGGGCTTTTATGGCTAACCCATGTTTTACACAAATTCATCCAACTTGTATTCCGGTTTCAGGAGAACATCAATCCAAACTTACCTTAATGTCGGAATCTTTAAGGAACGATGGCCGAATATGGGTACCAAAAAGATTAGAAGATGCTCAGACAATTCGAGAAGGTAAATTAAAGCCTACACAATTAAAAGAAGAAGACAGGGATTACTATTTAGAACGCAGATACCCTGCTTTTGGGAATCTTGTGCCACGGGATGTCGCTTCAAGGGCTGCCAAAGAACGTTGTGATGCTGGATATGGAGTAAATAAAACGGGGGAAGCTGTATATCTGGATTTTGATGCCGCAATAATGCGATATGGAAGTGAAAAAGCACTCACATCTGGCCTAAAAAATGTGGACGATACGCATATAAGGAAACTTGGAGAAGAGGTTGTGGAAGCGAAATATGGGAATCTATTCCAGATGTATGAAAAAATTGTGGATGAAAATCCATATAAGACGCCAATGATGATTTATCCTGCGGTTCATTATACGATGGGAGGTCTATGGGTTGATTACAATTTGCAGACTAACATTCCCGGATGTTATGCAGCGGGCGAGGCCAATTTCAGTGACCATGGCGCAAACAGGCTTGGAGCATCCGCGTTAATGCAAGGTTTGGCTGATGGTTACTTTGTTTTACCTTACACTATTGGTGATTTCTTAGCCGACGATATCCGTACAGGGCCCATACCAACGGATTCTGTAGAATTTGATAAGACCGAGAAAGATGTTTTGGATAAGATCAATAGATTAATGTCCGCGAAGGGAACTCATTCTGTTGATTACTATCACAAAAAGCTTGGTAAAATCATGTGGAATAAATGTGGTATGTCTCGTAATGTTAAAGGATTAAAAGAAGCTATTGAAGAAATTGCTGCTTTAAGGAAGGATTTTTGGGAAAATGTAAAAGTACCTGGAGCTGCAGATGATAAAAATCAGGAATTAGAAAAAGCAGGCCGTGTGGCAGATTTCTTGGAACTTGGGGAACTTTTTGCCATGGATGCCTTGGAACGCAATGAGTCTTGTGGGGGTCACTTTAGAGAAGAATATCAAACTCCTGAAGGGGAAGCGTTACGTGACGACGAAAATTTCAAATTTGTGTCGGCCTGGGAATATAAAGGAGAACCAAAAGACGCCAAATTGCATAAAGAGAATTTGATTTATGAAAACATTGAATTAAAGACGCGTTCCTATAAATAATAAGCTATGAAGATTTATCTTAAAATATGGCGTCAAAAAGATGCTTCCTCAAAAGGAAAAATAGTAGACTATACCATGAATGGTGTTGAAGGCGATATGTCCTTCCTGGAAATGCTGGATATATTAAACGAGGATTTAATTTCGAAAGGCGAGGTGCCTATTGAGTTTGATCATGATTGCCGAGAAGGTATTTGCGGGACGTGTTCTCTTCAAATTAATGGACGTCCGCATGGTCCGGACAGACTTATCACAGTATGTCAACTACATATGCGTAGTTTTAAAGATGGGGATACTATAGTGATTGAACCTTTTAGAGCTAAAGCATTCCCTGTAATTAAAGATTTGATTGTGGATAGAAATGCTTTTGAGCGCATTCAACAGGCAGGTGGCTTTATTTCAGTGAACACTTCAGGCAGAACAGTTGATGCCAATAGCATCCCGATACGGAAAGAGAATGCGGATAAGGCATTTAATGCGGCGGCATGTATTGGTTGTGGAGCATGTGTGGCAGCTTGTAAAAATGCCAGCGCTATGTTATTTACTTCAGCCAAAGTATCTCAGTTTGCCTTATTACCACAAGGACGAATAGAAGCATCAGAACGCGTACAAAACATGGTGCGTCAGATGGATCTGGAAGGCTTTGGAAATTGCACAAATACGGGTGCCTGTGAGATAGAATGCCCAAAAGATATTTCTTTGGAGAATATTGCCAGAATGAATAGAGAGTATTTAGGTGCCTCCATAAAAGGTTAATAGAAAAGTGTACATATTTCTAGAATCCCGGGTAGTATTATCCGGGATTTTTATTTGCAATATTGCCATATCTTTTTTGCTATTTTTACCATAACTATAATGCTATGAAGTCGTCTGCACACAATATTACTTCCAAATTACCAAAACTGCCTGAATCTATATTTACTACCATGAGCAGGCTCGCGAATGAGCACAATGCTATTAATATAGCACAGGGTTTTCCCAATTTTGAACCAGATCCTGTTCTTATTCAATTGGTTGCAAAAGCAATGAAAGACGGTTATAATCAATATGCTCCTTTAGGTGGTATCTATCCTCTTAAAGAGGTTATTGCTGAAAAGATCGCGCTTTTATATGGAACTAATTACCATCCGCAGTCTGAAATAACCATTACGGTAGGAGCTACACAGGCTATTTTTACCGCTATTTCGGCAATGGTTTGGCCAAATGACGAAGTTATTGTTCTTAAACCAGCTTATGATTGTTATGAACCAGCTATTAAAGCTAATGGTGGTATTCCTGTATTAATTCAATTAACAGGAAAGGACTATGCCATAGATTGGGATGTATTTAAAGCACATCTTAATGACAAAACCAGGATGGTTATTATTAATACACCACATAACCCCAGCGGGATGGTATTTTCAAGTTCCGATATGTTAATGCTCCAAAGTTGCCTAAAAGACACGAATATCATCTTGTTAAGTGATGAAGTTTATGAGCATATAGTATTTGATGGTAACTCACATGAGAGTGCTTCCAAATACCCGGATTTGGCATCACGAAGCTTTGTTTGTGCCTCATTTGGTAAAACTTTTCATGCAACCGGTTGGAAAATGGGTTATTGTGCGGCACCAGCAGAACTAATGAAAGAATTCCAGAAAATTCATGAATTCAATGTGTTTTGCGTTAATCATCCGTTCCAGCGAGCACTGGCTGAATATCTGAAACAACCAGCTCACTACTTAGGTTTAGGTCCGTTTTATCAGGAAAAGCGTGATTTATTTTTATCTGCAATCAAAAACTCAAGATTCAAATTTAATCCTACTCAGGGAACATATTTTCAACTATTGGATTTTTCAGAAATCAGCAACGAAAACGACATTGCTTTTGCAGAAAGACTAGCTAAAGAGTCCGGTATTGCCTGTATTCCAATTTCAGTTTTTAATAAAGATCTTGTAGATAATAAACAGATTCGGATTTGTTTTGCAAAAACCACTGAAACGCTCTTAAAGGCGGCTGAAGTCATCACAACAATCTAGCGGATCCTTTATCAAATTATCTGTGGCCTATACACTTATTCTAATCTATTGCATCCTGAATTAGGCTCATTAAATTCCTAATCTTCGAGGGTTCCAACCATCTTGTGATCACTACAAGGTCATTAGCCTTGTCAATAACAATAAAATTCCCGCCAAAACCGGCGGCATAGTAGATGTCTTCTGAGAGTCCTTCCCAGTGGCGATCCCCTTTATTGTTAAGCCACCACATATAACCATAGTTAGGATTTGGTGCTGAAGGTGTAATTGCCTCTTTTATCCAGGCCTCGCTAAGAAGTTGTTCTGAGTTCCATTCTCCATTATTAAGAAATAGTAAACCAAAACGGGCCATATCTTCGGTGCTTATAAAAATTCCTGCTCCTGAATGACCACCCCCTGTAACAGATTTCATTTTTATTCCATCAATCACAGTCCAGGCGTTGTCGTAGCCAAACCAGCGCCATGTAGTTGAAGCTCCAATTTTATCCATAATATGCTCCTTGAGTACTACAGGAACCGGCGTTCGCCAAATGTGAGTCAATGCATAAGCCAGCACATTTACACGCACATCATTATATTCCATTACCGTGCCCGGTTCATTGAGTTCTCTATATTTCCACTCATCTAAACCTCCCTCTTTTGGCGGCCTGTCTGCCCAATCCTTGCCTCCCCATAACTCTCCGGACCAATCTGAATTTTGTTGTAGTAAATGCTTCCAGCTAATTTTGCTATTGTGTTCTCCTGCAAATGTGCCATCCCAGATATAGGAGGAAACTTTGTCATCTGTACTCTCAATTAGATGATTATCTACGGCGAGGCCTGCCACAGTAGACAAAAAACTCTTCGTCACACTAAAAGTCATGTCAACACGTTTAATATCCCCCCATTTATGAATAATGTAACCGTTTTTCAATATTATTCCTGCCGGACCCCCGCGTTTTTTAGTAAGTCCTAAAATTTGATGAAATGGTTCTCGCTCAAATCCCTTTAAAATTGCAATCCGCAAATCTCTTGACCCTGAATATTCATTGCTTTTTGCAAAATCGACAGCTTCACTCAGCTTCTTTTCATTAAGATTAAAAGTGGATGGGGGCCTTTCCTGCCATTTAGCATTTTTTTCAGGAAAATAATAAGTTTGCTGGCCAATAGCAGTATTTATTGAAAATAGTAAGAGTGCAAGGACAAGAGTTTTTATATACATTGTTTATTGTATTATTTTTCCAAGTTAGCCAAATTCAACTTCATTAGCCAATCCATTTGTTTATCGCTGCCTATATAATAAGGATGTTTTCCAAACTTTATAAATCCATTCTTTTCATAGAATCTAATGGCTTTGCTGTTTTTCTCCCAAACTCCAAGCCATAAGTAGCTCTTATTTTTTTTGGTTGCAATATGTTTAATATGATTTAGCATCCAATGTCCAATTTGGTTTCCCTGAAATGTGCTTTTTACGTAAATCCTTTCTAATTCAATTGCATTTTTATCCTTTGTATCTCTTTGTGCTTCATTTTCATTTAATTTAAAATATCCTAAAACCTCATTTTCTGAGAAAACCAAATAAAAAGACATATGAGGGTCTGCCAGTTCCATTAAAAGTTGTTCTTTAGAAAAAGCATTTTTCATATAAGCTTTAAAATCATCCGGATTGTTTTCCACTTCAAAGGCATCAATAAATGTCTTTCTGGAAATTGAAATAAGTTTATTTAAATCGGAATTAGTACATTTTGATAAATGAAGTTTCATACTGTTATGAAATATCCCCTAAAATAAAAAAAGGAGTAAAACATATTGCTTTACTCCTTTTTTTATTTTGTGATTGTCTACTAAAACATAAACAGTTTTCTGGTTAACATTACTATACCGCTAAAAAAGTCGTTTCGGTATACTTGGATTTCTTCTTCAGTAGATCTGTGGTTAATTTGTGCGTCCATAACTTTTGGAATTTTAGTAAAGTAAGATTTGGGGTTTAATAAATTAAAGTATAAAGATAATGTGTGAGACTCAAGCTTCTAAAAATATGTTGTGAAGTATCTCCAATTTGTTGTGAAAAAAGCAACTCATTTTTATTTATCGATAAAGTGTTTATTTTGATCGTTAAACAGCCATCTCCGGAATATCTCCTTCAATAATTAATGTACCCTCCGTTGCCTGTTTTATAGTTTCAACAGTTACACCGGGAGCTCTTTCAACCAACCGAAATCCCTTTGAAGTAACTTCCAGAACCCCCAGATTGGTAACGACTTTTTTTACGCAACCAACACCAGTAAGCGGCAGCGAACATTTTTTTAGCAGCTTTGATTCTCCTATTTTATTTGTATGCATCATGGCCACAATTATATTCTCTGCGGATGCAACAAGATCCATTGCTCCACCCATACCCTTTACCATTTTTCCCGGGATTTTCCAATTGGCAATATCTCCATTTTCAGCTACTTCCATAGCTCCAAGAATAGTCAGATCAACGTGTTTTCCACGAATCATTCCAAAACTTGTTGCAGAGTCAAAAAAAGAAGCTCCAGGTAAAGTGGTAATGGTTTGCTTGCCCGCATTAATAATATCAGCATCTTCTTCACCTTCATAAGGAAATGGACCCATGCCTAAAACGCCATTTTCACTTTGAAATTCCACACTAATATCATCTCTGACATAATTAGCCACAAGGGTTGGAATACCAATTCCAAGATTGACATAATATCCATCTTTTACTTCCCTAGCAATTCTTTTTGCGATACCAATTTTATCCAGCATAATATTATCCTCAATTAGTATTAGTTCCTCGATCGTACAGTCCGTTGTTCTATTCTCTTCTCATATTGTTCTCCCTGGAAGATTCGTTGTACAAATATACCGGGGATATGTATTTCATTTGGATCAAGACCTCCAGCAGGTACTAATTCTTCTACTTCTGCTACTGTTATCTTAGCGGCACCACACATACAAGGATTAAAATTTCGTGCAGTCCCTTTGAAAATCAAATTCCCAGCTTCATCACCCTTCCAGGCCTTAACGAATGAAAAGTCAGCTTCATATGCGTGTTCTAGAACATACATTTTGCCATTAAAATCTCGGGTTTCTTTCCCTTCTGCTACTTCTGTCCCGTAACCTGCAGGGGTATAAAACGCAGGAAAACCAGCTTGCGCTGCCCTGCACTTCTCTGCCAGAGTTCCTTGAGGTGTTAATTCAACATCTAATTCCCCGCTTAACATCTGCCGTTCAAATTCGTCATTTTCACCAACATATGAGGAGATCATTTTTTTGATCTGATGTTTCTGCAGTAATAAGCCCAGACCAAAATCATCAACCCCTGCATTATTGCTAATACAAGTAATATCCTTTATTCCTAAGTGAACAAGTTCCGAAATAGCGTTTTCAGGTATGCCACAAAGTCCAAACCCCCCCAACATAAAGGTCATTCCGTCTTCCACTCCTAGTAACGCGTCCTTTACATTGGCCACAGTTTTACGTATCATAAGTAATAAATAAGCTAATTAAAAATACTATTTCCTATAACTACTAAAATACATTTTTAAATAAAAAAATCCCGCTAAAAAGCGGGATTAGTTTAATTCGTTAAATCTTAAAAAATTATAAAATATTACTAAAAATCAAAATCGTCAAGGTCATCTTCAAGATTATCTTTTTGTGGGGTATCTAGATTTTCTTTCGAGCAATCAACATTAATGGTAAGTTCTTCGGGTTTTGGAAATTTCTCCATGGAAATTCCTAATTCCTCATTTGCATAATTACTTTTCATATATAAAGCCCATATAGGTAATGCCATTGAAGCTCCCTGACCATAAGTTATTGTCTTAAAATGTATAGCTCTTTCTTCGCCTCCAACCCATACACCTGTCACCAGATTAGGCACCATTCCCATAAACCAACCGTCACTTTGGTTCTGTGTTGTCCCTGTTTTACCAGCAATGGGATTTGTAAATTCATATGGATACCCGGTGATAACTTCTTTATATACCGTTTGGTCTTTATTGCCAGAATGCCTTAATCTTGTACCTGAGCCGCCTTGTGTGACCCCTTCCATTAAATTAACCATTGCATAGGCTACATCTTTACTCAGCACGTCTTTTGTTTCAGGAACGTACTCATAGAGAACTGTGCCATTCTTATCTTCTATTCGGGTAACCATTACTGGTTTTACATAAACACCCTGGTTTACGAAAGCGCCATAAGCTCCTACCATTTCATATATATTAGAATCAAGCGTTCCTAAAGCAATTGAAGGAACTTCAAGAATTTCTCCGGTTAAACCAAGGTCTTTTACAATTGCTACAACAGGTTTAGGTCCTACTCTATCAATTAATTGAGCGGTAACCGAATTTACCGAGTTGGCAAGCCCGCGTTTTAAAGTATACATCTTTCCTGAATATTTTCCATCAGCATTCTTGGGGCACCATGGTTCAGGGTTTCCGTGTTTCCCTGCTTCAATACAGTACTGACTATCCGGAAGTGAATCACAGGGTGATAATCTTAATTGATCAATGGCGGCAGCGTAAACGAATGGTTTAAAGGTTGAGCCGGCCTGTCTTGCTCCCTGAATTACATTGTCGTATTGAAAGTGTTTATAGTTAAGTCCGCCTACCCAGGCCCTGACATGACCTGTTTGTGGTTCCATCGACATCATTGCAGCCCTTAAGAAGGTTTTATAATACCTTATGGAATCTAAAGGAGTCATAACCGTATCCTTTTCCTGAGTGTCACTATTCCAATCAAATACTGTCATATCCGTTTTTTCGGTAAATGAAGTCCTGATCGCCTTCTCAGATGCTCCATTAGCCTTCATGATGCGCCAACGTTCCGAAGTTCTCATAGCACGTTCCATGATTCGGTTTGTCTCCTCAGTATTTAGATCCAGGAATGGAGCCGTATTATTTCTGTCTGGCGTATTTTGATGAAAAAACTCTTTTTGAAGTCGTTTCATATGTTCCTTCACGGCATCCTCAGCATTTTTTTGCATCCTGGAGTCGATAGTAGTGTACACTTTAAGGCCGTCTAAATAGATATTCCACCGATCTCTTTCGCCTTCAGCTGCTGGTTTTGGATTATTTTTAATCCAAGTATTCAAGTATTTCTGTAGATACATCCTGAAATAAGTTGCAAGACCTTCTCTATGCGATTCGGGATTAAAATTAATGTCCATTCTTAATGACTGAAGAGAATCTTTTCCCTTTTCCGTTACATAGTCATATTTGGCCATTTGCCCAAGAACTGTGTTTCGCCTATTCAGCACGAGCTCTTCTCTTCTAATAGGATTATATAGTGAAGAATTTTTTAACATTCCAACTAGTACAGCAGATTCCTCGGTCTTTAATCCAGAAGGTTCCTTGCCAAAATAAATTCTTGACGCAGAGCGTATACCATCTGCCGCATAGCCAAAATCATAAGTATTCATATACATGGCAATAATCTCTTCTTTGGTATATTGCCGTTCCAGGCGAATAGCTATGATCCATTCCTTTACTTTTTGTATAATCCTCCCGGCAGCTCCTCCTGAGATTCTTTTTGTAAAAAGCAATTTAGATAATTGCTGTGTAATAGTACTTGCCCCGCCTCGTTTTCCAAGGAATACTATTGCTCTTATTGTACCTATAGCATCTATTCCCGAATGCTCGTAATATCTTGCATCTTCTGTGGCAACAAGAGCATGAACCAAATTATCCGGCAATTCATCATAGGACACCGGAGTTCTGTTATCATCTAAATAATACTTTCCAAGGGTTTGACCATCTGAAGAGATGATTTCGGTGGCCAAATTTGTCTGCGGATTCTCCAGCCGTTCAAAAGTTGGCATTTCTCCTAAAAATCCCCAGGAAGCCAAAAGAAATATTAAAAATATCAAAAAAAGGCCTGAAGCAAACAGAATCCAAAACCATTTAATAAACTTAGAAAAGTTGGAAGAAACGTTCTTTTTCCGGGCTTTTGCCATAACTTATTTACGCTTTTCAATTAAGAAACCAACATCAGTGATGCCTTCTAGTTCCATGATCCCATCCGCGTTACCATTTTTACGCATAGCATGAGAAATTTGTAAAGTATATACGCCCTTAACGGGGAAAATGATGTTTTCCTTATACCAAAGTTTATTTTCTTTTATACTTCCATATCCTTTCCCCAGCCATTTACCATCCGGCATAGCCATTTCATACTCCAGGGTATCCCTTTGTATATCGCCATTAGGGTATTTTAAATCTGCTATTAAAAATAGATTACTGTAAGGGAAAGATTCATCATTTCTTATGGAAATAAATATGTCATTCGCGTTAATTGTGTCATTTTCTGTGAAGCTAAATTCCTTAGCGTCGTCTTTGGCCCATATTCCTCCAGGATTTGCCTGAAATTCCGAATGAGACAGCTTATTATTACATGCCAAAATCAATAAAACTAAAATTGAATAGAAAATTCTTTTAGGCATTTTTGGCAGGTCTTTTTCGGTTATTCCTTCTTTTTTTATTACTGTTCCCCTTGTTTCTTCGTTTCGGGCGGTCAAACCGTGTAAGACTGTCCTGCCCCACAACATTTTCAAAAATCAATTTTTCTTCTTCAATATTTTCAACCGCAAACTCCTCAAGGCTGGCTACTGGTTTTTTTGCTTTATTCCTATCCAGTATCTCCTGAACTTGTTCTTTTGTGAGTGCATGCCAGTTAGAGGCATCTTCTTTATAGGAGAACCAGAGCATCCCTTTAAAAATGTCTGTTTTTTGACAAAAAGCTACTCCTTTTTCAGTTAATAATTTACTTTCCTGAGAAGGGAAATCCTCCAATGCCTCTAAATATAGATCCAGTTCATAGTTCAAACAACACTTCAGCTTACCACATTGGCCTGCTAATTTTTGTGGATTAAGTGAAAGTTGTTGATACCTTGCTGCGGAAGTGCTTACTGAACGGAAATCCGACAACCAGGTAGAGCAGCACAATTCCCTTCCGCAAGAACCAATACCTCCTAAACGTTGTGCTTCTTGTCTATAACCAATTTGCCTCATTTCTATACGAATGCCAAAGGCCTTCGCCATATCCTTAATCAATTGTCTAAAATCAACACGTTCTTCTGCTGTATAGTAAAAAGTAGCCTTAGATCCATCTCCCTGAAATTCAACATCAGAGATCTTCATCTGTAATTTTAGCAAAATAGCCATTTCACGGGCTCGCTTTTTAATCTCTTCCTCCTTGTCCCGGCACTTCTGCCATTTGTCAATATCCTTTTGAGTTGCTTTGCGATATACTTTAAGGATTTCCTCTTCAGAATCGGAAACTTTTTTCCGCTTCATCTGCACCTTTACTAATTCTCCGGTTAAAGTAACAAGACCAATGTCATGACCAGATTTAGACTGTGTAGCCACAATATCGCCAATGGATAATGACAGGTTTTCTGTGTTCCTGAAAAACTCTTTCCTGCTATTTTTAAATCGAATTTCAACACAATCAAATGGCTGAGAACCACTTGGAAGAGACATATTGGAAAGCCAGTCAAACACAGTCAATTTATTGCAGCTATCTGTGCCGCAAGTTCCATTATTTTTGCATCCACGCGGCTGCCCATCCTTGCCGGTTGAACAACTGTTACAACCCATATTTTATATCTTGGTTTAGCGAAATCAAAAGTTGGATTTGCTAAAATAGGTTCATAAATAATTATTGAAGGTAAAGATAGTACTTTTTTACTGTGATGGAAAGTGGTAATTATTGTGCAAAATATTCGATTCTCTTATCTTAAAGTGATGTAATAAGGTCTTGAAAATGAGCGCAAAAATCTTCTAAAATTAATGCAACTTAACTATGTGGAGGTTTACTTTTTAAATTTTAAGACCTCTGATCTTCCTTTTTTGAAAATCTTATTACTAACCACTTTTCCTTTTCTAAGTTTTTTTTGCTCTTCAAAAGGAAGTTCATGGATTTCTTTGCAATGGTCTGAACAACAATTGTTCATTTTATCTGCACATGCCTCACATTGAATGAAAAGTAGATGACAAGCTTCATTAGCACAGTTAACATGGGTATCACATGATTTACCGCATTGATGACATTGGGCTATGATATCTTCAGTTATGCGCTCACCTCGCCTGTGATCAAATACAAAATTCTTTCCAAGAAATTTATTTTCAAGATTCTTCTGTCTAACCTGACGGGTATATTCTATAATACCTCCTTCAAGCTGAAATACATTTTTGAATCCTTTATGCTTATAGTAAGCACTCGCCTTTTCACATCGGATACCTCCAGTGCAATACATTAACAGGTTCTTGTTTTCCTTGTAGTTTGATAAATCTTTTTCTATTATATCCAATGAGTCTCTAAACGTATCAACATCCGGTGTGATTGCATTTTTAAAATGTCCAATTTCACTTTCATAGTGATTTCGCATATCAACCAAAATTGTATTCGGGTCGGCAATCAATTCATTAAAATGTGTGGCATCAACATGTATACCTTTGTTCGTTACATCGAAAGTGGCGTCATTCAAACCATCCGCGACAATTTTCTTCCGCACCTTAATCTTGAGTTTTAAAAAGGATTTATTATACTGTTCTATGGCTATATTCAGTCGAACATTTTCAAGAAATGAGATGCTGTCCAAATGCGACTTGAATTTCTTAAAATTATCAGCCGGCACAGACAATTGGGCGTTAATGCCTTCGGGAGCTATATAGATTCTTCCCAGAACATCGAGTTCACTCCAATGAATGAATAAGTGATTCCTAAATAATTTTGGATTGTGAATATGTGCGTACTTGTAAAAAGAAATAGTCAGACGTTCTTGTCCGGCCTCTTCTATAAGAGTTTCCCTTTCTTTAGCACTTAATGTATTGTACAGTTGCATGCTATACCAATTATTAAGTTTAAGAATGTATTAGAATACAAAATTAAACATATTCCGCTTTAGCGCAAGAGAAAAACCAATTGATTTTGAGGCAAATAACCGTATTTGGAAGGTTACTCATGCCCGTTGTAAATAAAAAAGAGTCTTGAACTTTCAAGACTCTTTAAGGACCACTCCTTGGTAATTTTCCTTTTCATAGATCAACCTGATAGGAAGCGGTCACCTTTGCCCAAAGTTCTTGGAACAAAGGAATATTTTGTGTTTAAGTACGAACACTTAACAGTGAGATGCGGGAATACTAAAAAGGTTGCTTTTGACATTGTTATATGAAAAAAGAAATGGTAATTTAGCTTTCCTAATTTTATAGAAAATCACAAATGGCTAACGATAAAGAAGCGAAACTTAAGGCATTAAAACTAACATTAGATAAACTGGACAAAACCTATGGCAAGGGGGCCGTCATGAAAATGGGGGACTCTGTTGTTGAGGATGTAGAAGTTATCCCTTCAGGTTCACTTGGTTTGGATATTGCCCTTGGAGTAGGCGGATATCCCCGTGGAAGAGTTATAGAAATATACGGCCCAGAATCTTCCGGAAAAACCACACTCACTTTACACGCAATGGCAGAGGCTCAAAAAAATGGTGGTATTGCCGCGTTTATTGATGCAGAACATGCATTTGACAGGTTTTACGCCAAAAATTTAGGTGTCGATATTGACAACCTTATCATATCACAACCCGATCATGGGGAACAAGCGTTGGAAATCACAGATAACCTAATTCGCTCTGGTGCCATAGATATAGTGGTCATAGATTCGGTAGCAGCATTAACTCCAAAAAGTGAAATTGAAGGAGAGATGGGAGATTCCAAAATGGGTTTACATGCCAGATTAATGTCACAGGCACTTCGAAAATTAACTGGTTCTATTAGCAAAACACATTGTACTGTAATCTTCATTAATCAGTTAAGGGAAAAAATAGGTGTTATGTTTGGAAATCCTGAAACCACTACAGGAGGTAACGCTCTTAAGTTTTATGCTTCCGTAAGATTAGATATTCGCAGATCTACACAAATAAAAGATACAGAAGGTGCAGTCCTGGGTAATAAAACAAGGGTGAAGGTTGTGAAAAATAAAGTGGCTTCCCCTTTTAAAATGGCAGAGTTTGATATAATGTACGGTGAGGGAATATCCAAGGTTGGTGAAATTCTGGATCTTGGAGTGCAATACGAGATTATCAAAAAAAGCGGATCCTGGTTCAGTTACGGAGACACAAAGCTTGGGCAGGGAAGAGATGCAGTAAAATCGCTTTTGCAAGATAATCCAGAACTCCTGGAAGAATTAGAAGGAAAAATAAAAGAAGCTATTAGTACTGTAAAGGCATAATTTAAAATAACTCATTTTCTTTATTATTCGCTTTTTAAGCAACCATTTCCTATTCTTATCATCTTGTATTATAGATTTTAATTGATGATTATGAAAAGAGTAGTTTCCCTTATTTTCGTATTATTCGCATTTGTTTTGTCTTCTTGTAGTTTGAGCGATGATCAACCTAATTTTTACTTTGTTCCACTACAAGTTCTAAGTGCGGAATTACCTGTATCATTTACTTTGCATGAGACCTATGAAATTAACGTGACTTATGTGTTGCCTAATGGATGTGTCTCATTTGAGGGTTTTGACGTAAGTCCCATTGCAGAAACAACAAGAAATGTAGTTCCTATAGGGTCGCAGTTTGATGATGCGGAATGTGTAGATGGAATGGCCGAAGTAGAAGGTTCATTTAACTTTATCTGTCTTTATTCAGACACCTACCTTTTTAGGTTTTGGACTGGAGAAGATGAAAACGGAGAGCAGGAATATTTAGAAATTGAAGTTCCTGTAACCCAATAATCTACTATTTTAGGTCTGTTAATCTAACCAATATTTTGAGTCTGAAAGAACTCATACATAATTGTAAAAGAGGAGATAGAAGTGCGCAGGAACAATTGTATAGAAATTATGCAAAAATATTGTTCGGTATCTGCCTGAAATATTCGCGCAATAAAACCGAGGCCGAAGATAATCTGCACGATAGCTTTATGACCATATACGATAAGATTGGTCAGTATAAGTTTAAAGGTTCTTTTGAAGGTTGGATTAAGCGGATTACTGTAAATACAGTACTTCAGAAATATAGAAAGGAGGAATACCTGAAAGTAATAACAGAAAATGTTGCTGAAGAATCCGAGATTGATTCAGAGTATTTGGATATTGAACTCCCCACCCTCCTGCGTTATATACAGGAACTTCCTAATAAATATAGACTCACTTTTAATATGTATGTCCTTGATGGGTTTACACACAAAGAGATAAGTGAACAATTGGGTACATCAGAAGGGACATCAAAATCAAATCTGGCCAGAGCCAGGATGATTTTAAAAGAAAAAATAAAGAAACAAAACATAAATATTGCTTAATTACCTAAGCCATGAAAAAAGAAAATATTGATGAATTGTACCAGGAGAAGATGAAAAACTTCAACGAGGTTCCGGACGAAAAAGTTTGGAAGGCAATTTCGAACTCCCTGGATAAAAAGAAAAAGTCGCGCCCAATAATTCCTATTTGGTGGAAATTGGGGGGAGTAGCGGCAATTTTTGCCATATTGTTGTACGTTTTTATTCCTTTTGAAAGCGATCAAAACACGGATCAAATAATTACTGATGTTGAAAGTGCTCCTTCTTTGAATAATTCAAGGGAAAGTGATGTTGAAATTATTTTGCCTGCAGACAATAATAAAGATGACAGTAGTGTGGTAAACTCTTCCGAGGTAACAAATGATTCAGGAAATCCAAATCCTGCCAGTGGCGTTGATAGTTCAGCAAATGGGGGACAAGATATTGAAACCTCGATTGCTACGTCATCTGAGAAAACAAATTCAAAGACAGAAGGAAATACCGATAATTCTAAAACTATAGCCCCTGAAACAGTAATTACGTCTGTTCGTTCAGAAAATACCCTTAATGAGATTACGAAAGATGAAGTAGCTCAAAAAGTTAAGGAACAACAGAAGCCTGAAAATAAAAATACTGAAATTGCCGCTAATATCAATTCCCCAGTCAAAGACCCTGTGGTTCCGGTTCAGGAGAATAATATTTCTAATAATAATCTCAAAAACGACACTCCTTTAAAAGAAGCCGTTATCGCCGATGGTACCGGCAATTTGATTAAGGAAAAAGAGGAGGAAGATCTAAAATCTGATATGGGTAAAAAGTCTATTTTCGACGAAATTGAGAAATCCCAGGAAACTGAAGTAGCCCAAAGTAATAGTAATAGATGGTCCGTTGGGCCCAGTATTGCCCCTGTTTATTTTAATTCATTTGGGAATGGTTCACCAATACATTCAAATTTTGTGTCGAATTCCAAAAGCGGTAACGTTAATCTTAGTTACGGATTGATGGTTTCGTATGATATTAGTAAAAAGTTGAGTGTCCGCTCTGGGCTCCACAAGGTAGATTATGGTTATGATACCAATGAAATATCTTTTTCAGCTTCACTTACCGCATCCACTAATGATCAAATTAACCATATAAATTATGTGCCCACTTCAAAAAATTTAGTTATCAGGAATATTGAAGACAATAAACTATCAGAGCAGGCAAGTAGCTTGGAATTTGCAGCACAGAGCCCTGCCCGGAACGGCAGAATGATTCAGGATTTTGGTTATTTAGAATTGCCCTTAGAGATAAATTATGCCCTGCTTGACCGAAAATTTGGAATAAACGTTATAGGCGGATTAAGCTCGCTTTTTCTTGTGGATAATTCAGTCGTTCTTGAGGCAAATGGAAATACGGTTGAGATGGGTGAAGCCAATAATATTAATGATGTCAATTTAAGTACAAATATTGGTTTTGGTTTGAATTATAAGTTTTCGCCAACCTTGCAATTAAACCTGGAACCTATGTTCAAATATCAATTAAACACATTTACCGAAACATCTGGTAATTTTCAACCTTTCTCAATAGGGATCTATACAGGTCTGAATTTTAAATTTTAGTGCCTGTGATAATTGATTATTTTATACACTGTATTGGGTTAAATGGCAATTACTTCAATAACGGACATATTTAGGTTATATTCTTTTAAACCATTTGGTATATTTTATTATTTATAATTCATTATTCCCCATTAACAGGATTCGTTTAGCTCTTTTAGAATAACGGTTCTTACTTGTTCCCGTAATTCCGATTTTTGATTTTCCATTAATTCTTTTGTCTTGAAAAAAGAATGAACCTTCACTCTTGCAATCCCCGGACCTCCGCTGAAAAATGCGAATGGAAAACGGTTTTTGTTGTCATAAAAAGTAATTGGAATAACAGGAATATTATGGGCTATAGCCATTTTAAAGGCACCATCCTTAAATTCATCAAGTATTATGTTCTCCTCAGGTACGCCCCCTTCCGGAAAAATACAAATACTGAGGCCTTGATTTAATCTTTTCTGTGCTCTTCTGTATACAGCTGTCCTGCTTCGGCTGTCTTCCCTATCAACAAGAATACAAACACGTTTATAAAAAAATCCAAAAACAGGAATATTAACCAACTCTTTCTTACCTACAAAGACAAATGGGTTCTTACTTGTCTTTAACATCATCATAATATCCAGCATGCTGGTATGATTTGCAACCAACATATAGCTTTGACCTTTTTCCAACCTTTGCTCGTAAGATATTCTTGGAAAACAAAACATCCCGTAAATAATAGTATTGGCCCATAAATTGCGTGCCAGCCAAAAAAATTGCGGATAAGTCCTTTCTGAAAGGGCTGTTAAGAGAAGTAGAGGAAAAAAAATAAAAATTGGAAGACTAACGAGGATATAAAACCAAATACGATAGAGAACGTGCCCTAATTTTTCCAGAGGTAAGCGCATAAATCAAAAATAACAATTTTAGCAGGGTAATCGTATTTCTTTTACTTTTGCTTCTGTAATTCAAAATTAATGGCAAGAATATTAACTGGTATACAAAGTACAGGAACCCCGCACCTAGGAAATATCCTCGGAGCGATTATACCTGCAATCAATATTGCAAAAGATCGTGAAAATGACTCTTTTCTGTTTATTGCCGATATGCATTCCCTTACTCAAATAAAAATTGGCGATGAGCTGAGACATAACACCTATGCAACTGCTGCCACTTGGTTAGCATTCGGGCTAGATGTAGAAAGTACGGTGTTTTACAGGCAGAGCGATGTCCCGCAAGTAACGCAATTAGCATGGTATTTAAGCTGTTTTTATCCTTATCAACGCCTAACTCTAGCCCATTCATTCAAAGATAAGGCAGACAGGCTAGAAGATATTAATGCGGGGCTATTCACATATCCTATGCTAATGGCTGCAGATATATTGTTATATGATGCTAATATTGTCCCTGTTGGTAAAGATCAGTTACAGCATATAGAAATGACCCGAGATGTTGCATCGCGTTTCCAGTCGCAAATGGGTGAGACCTTTGTAATGCCGGAGGCACAGGTCCAAAAAGATACCATGTATATTCCAGGGACAGATGGGGCGAAAATGAGCAAAAGTAAGGGCAATCTCATAGATATTTTTCAGCCGGATAAAAAACTGCGTAAACAAGTGATGAGTATTGTTACGGACAGCAAGTCTCTTGAAGAGCCTAAAGACCCGAAGACGGATACTACTTTTTCATTATACCGAATTTTAGCTTCTGATGCTCAGATTGCTAAAATGCGATCAAATTATTTAAATGGAAATTATGGCTATGGGCATGCTAAACAAGCTTTGTACGAATTAATTATTGAAAAGTTTAAATCTCCCCGAGAAAAATTCAATTATTATATGAATAACCTCAATGAGGTGGATGACGCATTATCAATAGGTGCTGAAAAAGCTAAAAAAGTGGCCGATATGGTTCTCGAAAGAGTTAGGAATAAAGTAGGATACTAGATTTTTGTTAACCAACTACCCGGTTTGTAATTAAACTTTTTTTTGAAAGATCAAAAGTTAATCTGCAGTTTTATTAGTGTATTTTATCGATGAACACCCCTAATAGGAGGTTTCAGCATCATAAATTTAAAACAAACAAACTACCTGGTCTGATTTAAACTATATAGCTTCGTACTGTTTCCCGGGTAAAGGCCTTATCATTCCTTTCATTTCCATATTCAAAAGACTGGATACTGTCTTAAATACAGGCAATTGACATTCCAAAGCAATTTGATCTAACAATTGACGCCCATCTTTCTGCAAGAAAGAGTAGATTATCTTTTCATTATCATCTAATTCTACAAAAAGTTGTTTTTGCACAGCTGCAGTTTTATGTTCTTCCAATTGCCAATCCATTAAATAAATCAGATCTGCTGCAGAAGTTAGCATGTGTGCCTTTTGACCCCTAATAAGATTATTACATCCTAAACTATATTTATCTTTTACTCGCCCGGGTACAGCAAATACATCCCGATTATAGCTATTTGCTATATCTGCGGTTACAAGACTGCCTCCTTTTTCTGCAGATTCGATAACGATTGTAGCCTCGCTTATCCCCGCAATAATTCTATTTCTTTTTAGAAAATTTTCCCGATCCGGGTTACTTGAACTCCAAAATTCAGTCAAAAAGCCCCCGTTTTTATTAATTTCTTCAACATATTTAAGGTGTGCTTTTGGATATATTTGATTCAATCCATGCGCCACGCAGGCAATGGTCTGAAGTCCATTTTTTAAAGCTGCCCGCTGTGCGCAAATATCAATTCCATATGCAAAGCCACTTATTATAACAGGATCTAAGGGCGCTATATCCTCAATGAATTTTTCACAGAAAGCCCTGCCATAACTAGTGCTATTCCGAGTTCCCACTATACTTATTAGTTTTTTATTCTCAAGCTTAATGTTGCCCTTTTTAAAGAGTAAGATTGGGCCATCTAAACAATGTTTTAGATAAGCAGGATAATTAGCATCCATAAAGTATGAATAGGATATTCCATTTTTAAGAATAAATTCACATTCAACCTCCGCCGCATGAAGATGTTTTCTGTTGTGCAAGCCGCCTAAAGTCACAGATCCAATTCCTGGAATTTTTTCAAGATGTTTCCTTTTATCTGTAAAAATTGCAATTGGACTGCCACAATGAGCTATCAGCTTTTTAGCTGTTATATCGCCGATGTGAGGGATATTTTGCAATCTTAAAACTGCAATTAACTCATCCTTAGTCATTTATAAATTCTTTTAAGTTATTCACAAATTACACAAAATATTATGTTAATAAAAAGTTCTCTTCTCTAGTTTGAAGCCCTCAAATTTTTCTCCATCTTTGTGTTTATGGGAATTGAGCACTACATTCAAGAACTTTTATACCGTTACAACTGCGTTGTAGTTCCTGATTTTGGTGCCTTTCTAACGCAAATGAAATCTGCAGTACTTCTAAAGTCAACCAATACCTTTTACCCTCCATCAAAACGAATATCATTTAATGAACAATTGTCCTCAAATGATGGTTTATTGGTTTCATACATGGCCAATGCAGAAAATAAGTCATATGAGGAGATATTGAAGCAAACTCTGGATGTTACAAAAGCATGGAGAAAAAAATTACATTCAGGAGAAAGGCTAAAAATATCATCTATAGGTGAATTATGGTTAAACAGGGAAGGTAAATTACAATTTCAGCCCTCAAATGAGGTAAATTATCTTACGTCTTCTTTTGGTCTTTCATCCTTTGTGTCTCCAGGTGTTACCCGCGAAAATCTTAAGGAACAAGTAGTTGAGTTAGAAGAAAAGATACCTTTTATTATTACCCCTGAACAACGGGAAACAAATTCATTCAGGCCCTATTTTAAGTATGCTGCCATAATATTATTAGCCCTATCAACCGGTATGACAGCTTATAGATTTTATGGTGAAACGCTTAACAAAAAGCAACTCGTTCTGGAGGAAGCACAAACCCTTGTGTCTAAAAATATTCAGGAAGCAACATTCTTTAACTCAAAGCCACTTGAATTACCTGAACTTAAGCTCCATGTAACAAAGAAAAGTAAGGGTAATCACCACATAATTGCAGGAGCATTTAGAATTCGGGAAAATGCTGATAAGAAAGTTACACAATTGCGTAACGAAGGCTATAACGCAACTTATCTTGGTGTTAATAGTTATGGTTTACATCAGGTTACTTACGGCAGTTACGAAAACCCGGAAGAAGCTTTAATCTTTCTAAAGAAAGTAAAGCGTACAGAATCACAAGACGCCTGGATGTTGTCTACAAAATAGTTCCTTTCTTTTTCTTCAATGCAATTGCTGCGTATCTTTGAAAAAACTTTTCACATGCAGCCAAAAACACCCAATGATTCAAGAACAATAATGACCGATATGGTTTTGCCCAGCGAAACTAATCCATTGAATAATCTTTTTGGTGGTGAACTATTAGCGCGCATGGACAGGGCTGCCAGCATAGCTGCTGGGCGACACAGCCGCCGCATTACAGTTACGGCATCTGTTAATCACGTTGCTTTTAACCGTTCTGTTCCATTGGGCAGTGTGGTTACTGTTGAGGCCAAAATATCCCGAACCTTTAGAACTTCAATGGAAGTTTATATTGATGTCTGGATGGAAGATAGATTTAGCGGGGAAAGCACCAAAGCCAATGAAGCCATTTATACTTTTGTCGCAGTGGACGATACTGGAAAGCCAACTGAAGTACCGCCTATAATTCCCGAAACAGCACTGGAATCTAAACGTTTTGAGGGCGCACTGCTAAGAAAACAACTTAGTTTGGTCCTGGCGGGTAAAATGAAGCCAAATGATGCTACAGAACTCCGGGCATTATTCATGAAAGAATAAATTCATTCTGATATCTTTTATTTAGAAATCGAAATTGTCAGGATCCGGGCCATATCGTTGCCTTCTATCCAGACTGTCCAAATTAGCCATATCTTCGAGGGTTAACTCAAAATCGAAAATATCAGCGTTTGCTAAAATTCTTTCCCGCTTAGATGATTTAGGAATAGTAATAACTCCTTTTTGCAAATCCCACCGCAAGACAATTTGAGCAATGGTCTTATCGTATTTATTTGCAAGTTCTTTAAAAGTGTCTATTCCGAAAATCTTGCCTTGCATCATTGGAGACCAGGCTTCATATTGAATATTTTTATCTGAACAAAAGTCCAAAAGGTTTTGTTGCACCAAATATGGGTGAAATTCCATCTGATTTACCATAGGAACTATCTCTGCTGTGCCCAATAAATCCTCCAGGTGATGTTGCATAAAATTACTTACTCCAATTGCTCTAACTCGTTTCTGCTTATAAAGATATTCCATAGCTTTCCAGGTGTCTTTATATTTTCCCACAACAGGCCAATGCACCAAATAAAGATCTAAATAGTCTAATTCCAGTCTTTTAAGGCTTTTGTCAAAGGCCTTTAGCGTATTATCATATCCCTGGTCTGAATTCCAAACCTTACTCACAACAAAAATATCTTCCCTTGGCACATTACTTTCTTTTATTCCAGCGCCAACCCCTTCTTCATTATTATATATAGATGCAGTATCTATATGACGATAGCCGGTCTCTAATGCCCACTTTATAGCGTTTATTACCTCTTTTCCGTCTTCAGAAAGATAAACCCCCAAACCGAAATACGGCATTTTAACTCCATTGTGTAACGTAAAAGTCCCTTTAATATCAGTTATTGATCCCATATTCTATTTATTATTAAAGTCGGTAAATCCACTCCTCAGGATTCAATCTTGTAGCGTCTTTATAGAGGTAAAATTTTAGCTGTGTCAGACCATTATACCGATTAGTATATATTTTGCCTAACTCTTCTTTTAAGCTCACTTTATCGCCCTTTTTTACGTACAAATCAGAAAGATTGTAATAGGTGCTTATAAAGTTTCCGTGTTTGATCTGAACACCTTTATTTCCTCCAGGTACGGCCAAAATTGCGATCACTTCCCCTTCAAAAACAGCTCGGGCAGTAGCGCCTTCGTCCGTTACGATAATCACTCCATTACTCTGATGTTTAATCCCAGGATATACGGCATCTTTGTATATGCCAAAACCTTGTTGTTTAATCCCCTTTTCAACCGGCCAGATAAGTTTTCCTTTGTTTGCAGAAAAATTATTTGCTACCAGGGTTGCTTCCGGTGTTAAGACAAACTTATTTGATGTTCCGCTTTTCCCCGCCTTCTTATTCGAGGCCGCTATGGCGCTTCGGATTAATCGTTCTATTTGTTGATCAATTTTTCGCGCTT
Source organism: uncultured Eudoraea sp. (assembly GCA_965364275.1). Taxonomy (GTDB): domain Bacteria; phylum Bacteroidota; class Bacteroidia; order Flavobacteriales; family Flavobacteriaceae; genus Eudoraea. Next base: position 23,367 of record CBDTVT010000003.1, read on the forward strand.
CCTGTTTTTTCTTCTTTATCGCTGAGGCATAATTACTCTCATTTTGCCGAATTGACTTTAATAGATCTTTTTGAGCTTTTATCTCATTAAGTAATTCACCTTTAGCCTTTAAATTCTGGGCTAACAAAACCTCCTTTTCTTTTCGTTGGTTAGTTAAATCATTATTTAATTGAGTAAGTTCTTCTGTTTTCCTGACAATATCCTCCCCCTGCTCTTTTCTAAACTGAGTATATTGTTTCATATATTGTAATCTTTTAAAGGCTTGAAAAAAATTTTCCGAAGACAAGAGAAACATTAGCCTGCTTTGTTGGGATCTATTCCGATATGATTTTTGGATCATTGTAGCATATTCTTCTTTCAAGGCATCCAAATCTTCCCGAAGCTTGGAAATATTTCGAATATTGGCATTTATTTGCCTGTTAAGAAGGTTAGCCTGTTGATTAGTAACACGGATCAATTGCTGTCTAACGTTAATTTTCTGATCCAACACCTCCATTTGATCCAGAACAGTTCCTTTTTGTTTTTTTTCTGCAAATAACAGTCTGTTTATATCCTCAATTTCCTTTTGCAGTTGTTCTCTCCTGGTTTCCAGGGCTTTTTGCTCATTAGTTTGCCCACATGCATTTGAACCCAGTAGCGCTAAAAAAACAAATAGTATATATGCAGGATATTGCTTTGCAATTCTCATTTTACTTCAAAACTATTTCTTCAAATCCTCTTGGTATTTTATAGGGAAAATTCAATGTTCTATTCAATTCTATGTTCCTAAATTGTATGGCAATATTGGTGATTTGGTCAATATCAATTGCTGTAATCTGAATTTCCTCAGGTAAGATTCGGTTATTCTTTTCCTGATACGATTTGTAATAAATCTCCAATAGTCTCTTATTCCAGGGTTGGGATAACTGCTGTGTAGCGATTTTGAAATTCTTTGGCTCAATTAAGAATAGTGTTTTGAACAGATCACCCATATTTTTAGGCTTAAGTTCGTAGTATTCTTCCGTAACAAGGGAAATATATTTCTCTGTCCGTAAATCAAATAATGCCTCCCCTAGTAATAAATTCTGTACTTTGTTAAAATCTAATTCAGTTCCCAATAACTTGCTCAAATAAGTGAAGTCTCCATCAAAATACTCATTTTGAAGTTTATTATAGAACGTTACTCTTTTAGGGGTGATTAACGCCTTCACAACGCCCAGAGGGGCACTCATCCAAATTGCTTTCCCCTTTTCAATTCTTAGGCTAACATTAAAACTTTGAACGGCTCCACCATCATTATACTCAACTTTCATCCTCCCGCTTATAGTCTTGAATTCTAATTGGTTTTTATAATGATTTTTGATTATTGCCTTGGTGGTAAGCCTATCATCCACTTTGCCTGCTGAAACAACCTTACTTGATTTGCAAGAGAAAGAAAGCATTGACAAAACGGTAATTATGATCCATCTATTCCAACTATAGGTATTACATTTCATTCGATCAGGAGCCAGATTTGATTTTACTAAGATACATATTTGCCTTTGATGAGTTTCCCAAAAATGTATACACATTGGCTAACTCTCTGTATATATTATTACCAAGTTCAATATCGTCCACAAGAAAATCCAAAGCAGTTTCCAATTCACCTGTTGCTGCTTTCTGTTTTCCACTTCTATTTAGACCAATCCCCTTTGCGTAATAAAAATAAGGCTGAGACGGAAATTCCTCCAAAGCCGCATCTGCTTTGATAATTAAGGAAGTATAATTCTTTATACGTATTAATTCACCAATTTCTTCCTTATACTTCAATAGAGGGTTCAGATCCGTATTTTGGACAGGAGGAATTTGCTTTATTTCATCAACACTCTTAGGGCGATCCAAAGAATCTTTAATCCTAAGTGAAAGTGCTTCTTTAAAAGAAGAGTCTTTCATATCTCTCAGGATATTTAAAGATTCCTGATAATTCTTTTTTTGGAAGTAAATCAGGGCTAGATTTTCTATGAGCTTACTATTATCAAAAGAAATTTGCTCTTTAATCATCTCCATCGAATTGCCCTGTTTTTGCAAAATCTCCACTACCACATTTAAATACCAAAAGTTCTCAGGTTCTGAATTTAATGCATCTATCCCATATTGCTGGGCTACTACATATTGCTTATTTGCTAAATAAGATTTAGCTAGTTCAAAGTCAACAACATTGTATGTGCTATCCAGGCTTTTACATTTAAGAAAAAGGTTAATAGCCTTATCATAGTTCTCAATCCCTTTTTGCTTTAATGCTTCAAAAAATGTTTCTTGAAATTCGTCTGTATAATCTTCCAAAAATACTTCAGCGCTTTCTTCTTCCTGGGCATAGCTTAGCTGAGAGAAAATAAATATTCCCGAAATATAAATAACCCATTTAAGCCCAAACTTCATATTATACGACTACATAAATCCAAACCAATAATGGATTTTTATTTTATTCCCGTACTTCCAAAACCACCTTCACCTCTTGAGGTTTCAGTTAAAATTTCCGTTTCCATCCATTCAGCTCGTTCATGTGCTGAGATCACCAATTGCGCTATGCGTTCCCCATTGACAATAGTAAATTCTTCTTTGGATAAATTCACAAGAATCACGCCAATTTCTCCTCTGTAATCTGCATCTATTGTCCCTGGTGCATTAAGCACCGTTATTCCTTTCTTAGCCGCCAAACCGCTTCGCGGTCTTACTTGTGCTTCATAACCGACAGGAATTTCCAAAAATAACCCGGTTTTAACGACAGCCCTTTCTAGTGGTTGTAACGTAATTGATTCAGATATATTGGCCCGGAGATCCATCCCAGCCGAAGCTGGTGTTTCATATTCCGGGATAGAGTGATCTGATTTATTGATAATTTTTACTTTCATTTTATGTGTTATTTTATTTGCCTTTTATACCTCCCAAAAATATTCTTTTAAGCGTTTTATTTTCCATTTTGTACAGTAGGATTAAAAATACTAAAAGCAAGGCACTACCTATTATCAAATTTCTGTCAAACACATAAAAAGAAAGCATTGCAAACAGGATTGAAAATCCTAAGTAAAAAGCTATTTTTCTAAAGTTATAAGGAATAGGATAGTACTTTCTGCCCAGGAAATAAGAGATTAGCATCATACTTCCATAGGCCGCCAGGGTAGCAAATGCCGAAGCATAGTACCCCCAGTCTGGAATAAATAAATAATTAACCCCAATTGTAATTAATGCCCCTACAATTGAAATATAAGCACCGAACTGTGTCCTGTCTGTAACTTTATACCAAACTGAAAGATTGTGGTAAATCCCCAGGCAAAAGCTCGCTAATACTATCACCGGTACTATTGGCATTGCCTCCCAATATGCCTCGTTCTGAATAAAAATGACCTTTAAAACATCTGCAAATACAACAACCGTTAATAATATTACACTTCCCAGGACAACAAAATAATTCGTGATCTGGGCATAGGCACGCTGAGGATTTTCAGATGAGGAATGGCTAAAGAAAAAAGGTTCTATTCCAAGACGAAAGGCCGTGGCAAAAAGAGTCATAAAAAGCGCTAGTTTATAACAAGCAGAATATTTGCCCATTTCACTCTTGGCAATATCCTGAGGTAATAATTCTGCAAGCAATATTCTATCAAAAACCTCATTTATTGTAAAAGCAATTCCGGCAATCATTACGGGCATTCCATACTTTAACATCTTAAGCCATAGAGCTTTGTCAAAAGTTATAGGTCTTTTAGCATAAAGATTTCCCATCATAATTAAGGTAATTCCGCTAGCTATAAAATTGGAAATTAAAATGTATGATATTTCAAAATCAGGTATATATATGGCATTCAATAAGCTTTCTGGATTCGCATTAGCCAGACCCGGAAGCAAAAGGAGGAAAAAGATATTCAAACCTAAATTCACAGCCACATTCACCGTTTTCACCATCGCGTAACGCATGGGTCTTTCATTTGCCCGAAGCCATGCAAAAGGAATAATTGCAAGAGCATCCAGGGCCAGAATCAATATGACATACTTAATATAGCGCTGTTCTATATTTAAAAACTCCGCCATTTGGTTTTGCAACAACAAGGCCAGAATCGTAAATAATAAGGTGCTAACTCCCAAAGAAATTAATGAAGTGGTAACCACTCTATTTTTATCATCTTCGCCATTGAAGAATCTAAAAAAGGCAGTTTCCATGCCATAAGCCAAGATCACATTGAAGATTGCAAACCAGGAAAAAATTAATGTCACCTCTCCATATGATCCCGGTGGCATAACTGCAGTATAAATAGGGACCAAAATAAAGGACAGCATCCGAGGCAACACAGTAGCCAAACCATAAATGAATGTTTGCTTAAAAAGTTTTTTAAATAAACTCAATGGCTTTTAGATTTGGGCTTAAAATTAGGTATTTAAACCCATGGAACAAAGTCTGTGGTTTGGTGTTCACTGATATATTAGCGAAGGTTTCTTCTTTATTCCCGAGATTTTGAAATAGGCTACTTTACTATTTTGCGGATCTTCTGAGATAATTTTATAACTAATAACCGCTTCATCTTTGTTCAAATCAAATGGAAAATCTGCATTTTCTCTATTTATAGAAGCAGGCGGTTGATTTCCTACTTCCTCTTTGGGATCTGAATGCATTATAATATCTGGTTTTTTGTCCTCTATAGTGTCTTTATACTTGCAGATAATCCTAATGTTTTCTCCTTCCTCTTCTATCTCTGCTTCTAATACATGTCCCTGGAAAAAGACTTCTAAAAATTCTATTTCATTACTAGCCCCTACATCAACCGGTAATTGCAGAATAAAACCTGTGCCACTTTCTTCTCTGCCGCCGGCATATTGCTGATATGAAGGATTATTTATGCTGAAAGGTGGTGCAGTTGTTAATTTCTTTTGGGAGGAGCATCCGTAAAGGGTAAAAACAGTAAGTATTATTATTGATGTATTTTTCATAATTCTCTTTTATTTAAGCTTTCGTAAAGATATAAAACCAAATTTGGTGCCAAAAAAGTTAGGTAAGCATCTATGTTAATCTTGCCAATAAAAAATCCCGCTTAAAGCGGGATTATTATCGTTTATTCAATTAATAAAAATTGAGAAATAGCTAATTGTTCAATGCTTCCGCTCCACCTACTATTTCAAGGATTTCATTGGTAATAGCCGCCTGACGAGCCTGATTATAAGTCAGTTTTAACTGATCCCTTAATTCAGTGGCATTATCAGTGGCCTTATGCATTGCGGTCATCCTGGCTCCATGTTCACTTGCAAATGAATCTCTTATTGACTTGAACAACTGTGTTTTTAACGACTTAGGAATAAGCTCTTCTACAATAGCTGCTTTGGTAGGCTCAAAAATATAGTCCGCAGAGGTATTTGCATCCTGCTCCTTAGGTAATATTGGCAAGAATTGCTCCGTGGTGACTATTTGTGTAGCCGCATTTTTGAATTTATTATATACTATTTCAATTTTGTCATAGGACTCATCCGCATATAATTGCATTAATTCTCCAGCTATTTCTGCTGCATTATCAAAAGTAAGTTCATCATAGATTTTGCTATGGTCAGAAACAACATTATGTCTTTTTCCAATAAGGTCGTGCGCCTTCTTTCCTATTGTCATAAAATCAACTTTCTGACCCGCGTAATGGTCTTTCTGAATTGACAGGCAGTGTTTAATTATATTGGAATTAAATGCCCCACACAGTCCTCTGTTGGATGTAATTGCTACAATAAGAACATTATTCACATCTCTCTTGTCTGTATATTTACTCCCGATTTCACTATCTATACTTCCACTAAAATTTTGCAACAATTCTGTAAGCTTATTGGCATACGGACGCATGGCAGTAATGGCGTCCTGAGCTTTTTTTAGCTTAGCAGCAGACACCATTTTCATGGCACTTGTTATCTGCATGGTAGAGGATACCGATACTATTCTATTTCGTATTTCCTTTAAATTTGCCATTTCTTAAATTGTGAATTCAGAGGTTAGCCTTGATATTTAGCTGCCAGATCTTTACATACAGCAGTTAAGGTATCTATTACCTCATCGGTTAATTTCCCGGCTTTCAAAGTATCTAATACATCTCTGTGCTTAGCATTCAGAAATTCTAAATAGTCTTTTTCAAACTCCTTCACTTTCTTAACCGGAACATCTCTTAATAAGTTTTTAGAGCCAGCATAAATAATAGCCACCTGATCTTCAACTGTAAAAGGGTCAGCTTGAGCCTGCTTTAAAATTTCTACATTACGCCTACCCTTTTCAATTACATTCAAAGTAGCTGCATCCAAGTCAGATCCAAATTTTGAAAATGCTTCCAATTCCCTGAATTGCGCCTGATCCAATTTTAATGTCCCTGCTACTTTCTTCATAGACTTAATCTGAGCATTCCCCCCAACACGGGATACAGATATTCCCACATTAATCGCCGGGCGTACCCCTTGATTAAACAAATCCTGCTCCAGAAATATTTGCCCGTCTGTTATGGAAATAACATTTGTCGGAATATATGCAGATACGTCACCTGCCTGAGTTTCAATAATTGGTAAGGCCGTCAAAGATCCTCCTCCTTTCGCCATAGGCTTTAAAACCTCAGGTAAATCATTCATATTCTGCGCTATAGAATCAACATCTATAACTTTCGCCGCTCGCTCTAATAATCTTGAATGTAAATAGAAAACATCGCCCGGATAGGCTTCACGCCCCGGAGGTCTTCTTAACAAAAGAGATACTTCGCGATATGCTACGGCTTGTTTAGAAAGATCATCATAAATGATCAATGCCGGACGACCAGTATCTCTAAAATATTCGCCAATAGCTGCACCCGCAAAGGGTGCGTAAACCTGCATTGGGGCTGGTTCAGAAGCACTAGCTGCAACAATTGTTGTATAAGCTAAAGCGCCTTTATCTTCCAACGTTTTTGCTATAACCGCAACGTTTGAAGCTTTTTGGCCAATAGCTACATATATGCAGTAGACAGGTTCTCCTGCGTCATAAAATTCCTTCTGATTTATGATAGTATCTATACAAACAGTTGTTTTACCTGTTTGTCGGTCGCCAATAACCAATTCCCGCTGACCTCTTCCTACAGGTATCATGGCATCTACCGCCTTAACACCAGTCTGTAATGGTTCATAAACTGGTTGACGAAAAATTACTCCAGGAGCTTTTCGTTCCAACGGCATTTCATAAAGTTCTCCGGAAATAGCTCCTTTTCCATCTATAGGGATGCCAAGAGTATTTACAACGCGGCCTACAATACCTTCTCCAACTTTTATTGAAGCAATACGCCGGGTACGTTTTACTATAGCGCCTTCCTTGATTTCTCTTGAGGGTGCCAATAGCACAACTCCAACATTATCCTCTTCAAGATTCAGAACAATACCTTCCAAACCACCTTCAAATTCAACTAATTCACCATATTCAGCATTAGCCAGGCCATATACCCTGGCTATCCCATCACCAATTTGTAATACGGTCCCTATCTCATCTAATGAAGCTTTGGCTTCAAATCCAGATAATTGTTTTTTTAAGATTGCAGATACTTCTGCGGCTTTTACTCCTGCCATTTTATTTCAGATCTAAGATGTTAAAAAGGAATTAACTCCTTTTACATTCGTAATTTCTATTTAAATACTATTTGTAAATTCTCGTTTTAAATTATTCAATTTATTGGAGATACTCGCATTGTATTGTAAATCCCCAATGCGCAATATAAAACCTCCTATTATGCTTGCATCTATTATATTTTCCAAGGTGACTTTATTACTCGTTATTTTCTCAACTTGTGCAAGAATCTTCTTTTCCATAGATGGCGTTAAAGGCACAGCGGTAGTGACTAAAGCCACATTCTCTCCCTTTAAATTATCATTAAGTGTAATATATTTTTTGGCAACTTCATATAATAAGGCTATCCGTTTTTTGGAGACAAGTAATGAAAAGAGTTCCTTGGTTAAATCATTAACATTCTTAAAAATCGCTTTTAAGACTTGATTTTTTGATGAGCCTTCAAGAATTGGGCTTTGCAGCATTTCTTTTAGCTCGTCGCTATCAGAAATGGTTTGCACTATAGAACGCATATCCTCGTCAATTGAATCCGTAACTTTTTGCTCAATTGCAAGGTTTAAAGTAGCTTTTGCGTAACGTAGGGCTGCTCTTGATTCGCTCATTATAACTTCTTAATTCAATTTAATATCACCAAGCATGTCATCAACCAGTTTCAACTGTTTTTCTTTATTGGACAATTGCTCTTTAATAACTTTTTCAGCAATTTCAACAGAGAGCTGGGCAACCTGGTTTTTTATATCTGCCACTGCAGCTTTCTTCTCACTTTGAATAGTGGCTTGTGCCTGTTTTATTAATTTATTGCCTTCCGCCTGGGCCAGTTCTTTAGCATCAGTGACAATTTTGTCTTTTATTTCCCTTGCTTCTTTTAAAAGGGTTTCGCGTTCTGCTCTGGCCTGCTTTAATAATTTTTCATTATCCGCAGTTAAATTCTGCATTTCCTTTTTAGCTTCTTCCGCAGCAGCCAGTGCATTTTTAATTCCCTCTTCGCGATCATTTATTGCATTCAGGATTGGTTTCCAAGCATATTTCCACAATAACAATACTAGCGCCAGAAATAGCAAAGTTTGCCAAAAGAATAAGCCTAACGAAAAGTCTTCTATTAATTTCTCCATTACTTTTAAATCTTAATTGTTCAACTTTTAAATTAAACTAATGGTAGTAACCAACCGTTACTACCATTAGTTATTTTTCTGGTTTATGGTAGTTCTGCAGTTGCAAAAAGTGCAGCAAAACCAATACCTTCAATAAGCGCTGCAACAATTAGCATCGCTGTTTGAATTTTTCCGTAAGCTTCAGGTTGACGCGCAATCGCTTCCATAGCCTGGCCACCGATTCTTCCGATACCCACTCCTACACCGATTACAATTAGTCCTGCACCTACAATTCTTGGAATTGTCATAGTATATATAATTAAAAATTAAACATTCAAATTAATGTGCCTCTGCATGCTCATGTTCCTCAGAAGCAAAACCAAAATACAATGCCGACAACATTGTAAAAATATAAGCCTGTAATAAGGCCACCAGAATTTCAATTAATGAAATGGCAAAAGCCAGTCCAAAGGACAACGAACTACCAATCCAATTTTTAAAAAGGAACATTAGTCCAATTAAGCTCATAATAACAATATGCCCAGCCTGCATGTTGGCATAAAGACGTATCAATAATGAAAATGGTTTTATAAATATTCCTAAAACTTCAATAGGGATTAAGATAATATATAAAGGAATTTTGGCATACCATGGCATAGAATCCCCTAGTGGATCAAATAAGTGTTTCCAGTAGGTCTTTGTCCCCGTCAAATTGGTAATCAAAAAAGTAAGAATTGCCAATGCGGTTGTTATTGCAATATTGCCTGTTACATTAACCCCTAAAGGTGTGAGTCCAAACATATTCAGAAACCAAATAAAGAAGAAAATAGTAAGTAGAAAAGGCATATATTTCTTATACTTTTTTTCTCCTATAGTCGCAATTGCAATATCATCACGTATGTATAATATTATCGGTTCAAAAAACCTTCCGACTCCTTTGGCAATTCCTCCATTTTTAGAATATGATTTGGCTAATCCTCCAAATAAAAGAAGCATTAAAAAACCAGTAATCAGTATCATCATGACACTTTTGGTTATTGAAAAATCTAAAGGTTTTATATTGGAAGCATGATGTTCAGCATCATAATTAATAGTCCCCGTCTCATCAGTTTTATAAATTTTTCCGTGATATAATTTGTAATGACTATTTCCTGAAGCGGCTACCTCTTCCCCATGATGGAATTTGGAAGATGAAAAAACCACTAATCCATCATCCCATAGAATAATTAATAATGGAAAGCCTATGTGATGTTCTGCCCCATCACTACCAGTATAGGAAAACAAAGAGAAATCATGAGAATCCTTAAGATGGTGTTGTATATACTCGTCTATTTCTGTTTTTAGATCGGTTTTGGGTTCTTCGCTATTTAGCTCCGCTTCCTTTGCGAATATTGTCACACTGAAGAATATTGTGAAAACCAGAAAGAATTTTACCAAAAGAGGATTTCGCATATAATTTATAAAAAAGGGTCTCTAAAAATCCGTGCAAATGTAAGCTATTCTCATAAAAATAAAAAAGCATTTAGAATTTTATTTTTCCCCTGAAAACAGGTGATAGCGATTCTATTGATGATCGATTTCCCGCATTAGTTTGATTAGTGAAAAAGTCTCTACAAGCAGACAACTAAAATATGGTACAAAAAAAATGAAAAATTCAACTTTGGTGAGCTTACCATCCAACATAAAAATTGGATCAAAAATCAGGAAGTAGATAACGAATTTTAAAGTGCTCCCGAACATAAACAAAAATCCGAGATTCTTATTTTGCTTTTCAGCAAAATAAAGCAAGGCCGAGTATATTCCCAAAGCCATTGCAAAGTTTATTAAATAGCCCAGAAGCAGAAGACGATAATCAAAATCCAGGTTACGAGCGAATAAGAATCCGGTGTGCAGTATGCCAACAATCAAAAGCGTACCAAGAAGCAGGCCCGTAAAAATGATAATTTTTTTATTCAAATCAGGAGTTCAATTTTTTTGTTTGCTGTATTACCAAATACATCGAAATGGCAACTGCAAATAAAGTAAGAATTATGGTATAAGTGTTTTTTTCGTTCTGATACTTCATATCGAGCCATTGACCTAGCCTCGCTCCTAAATATATAATAACTCCCATTTGAACGGCTATTCCGGTAAGACTTAGCCAGTATTTAACTTCCTTTTTCCCTTTCGCCATTTTAATTGAGATATCTATAAGACTCTTACAAGTGCAGGAGACTTACTCGTTTCTAGAAGCTTAAGTGAACTCCACCATAAAACTATAAGTTTATGCTGGACTCAATGGAATTACAAAAAAATGCGGCGATCAGGAAACCTTAGCCGGTTCATTTTTACTGCCAGATCCACTAACAACACCAGATTTATAGCTCCCTCCTGAACCTGAATTCGGCGAGCTGCTTCCTGTTGCAGTCTTAATTGTATCATTCGAACTTATACCTCCTTTACCCTTCATTGAACATGACGCATTAAATGTAGCGCCAGGTTCAACTGCCAGTTTAGCAACAGTTACAGTACCTTCAATAACGGCAGATGCCTTTAGTGCTAATAAATTCGATACTTGCAGCTCTCCGTTAAAACTTCCTTCAATATCGGCATTTACACATTCTACCTTGCCGTGAATGTAGCCGTCTTTACCAATTACTACCTTCCCGGAGGTTTTTACATTACCATCTAGCTTTCCATCTATCCTAAAGTCCGCTTCGGATATTATGTCGCCTTTGATTTTGGTGTTCTTTTCAATTCTGTTGGGTTGTCCGCCTATTTCGTTCATAGTTCTAGGTTTTTTGTTATCAGAAAACATCTTGTTTATGGTTTTGGGGTTAAAACTTGATTTTTATATTCTTGTAAGTTTTTATGTACCTGTATAATTTTATAGTTAGAAGATAAAATTACAAAATTCTCATTAGCTATTCTGTAATCCTTGTTTTTATTTAGCAGTTCTACATAGCCTAAAGCGTAGTCTTTTGATTTAAATCCATGGACTACTATAAATTCCATCTCCAGATTATAAATATCCTTTGAAACGAGGTTATTATAATTTAAATCCTCAATAGATCTCTCCAATATTTTTTTGAGTTCCAACGCCTTATCATCATTCTGTCTTTTAAATGGATATATAACTTTCCAATTAGCCGTTCCTTTTGAGTCAATTTCTAATGAGAAGTCCTTTGGCTCTAATTTGGGTAACTGTTCGGCAATCATTTGTTGTGCCTTTTTACCTTCAGGATTATTCGGATAATTCAGTGCTACATAATTGAGGGCTTCTTTAAAATCGTCATATCCCTGAAGTCTGCCTATGGCACTGGCCTTTAGAATCTCAAATTTTGGTACGATAGGATCTCCGGTATACAAATTTATGTTGGCTTCGGCACCCGTTATAACAGTTAAATAATCTTGATTTTCATATAGTTTATAAAGTTGGGCGTATTTGGCATCAGGACTGTCTGCTGAGCCTGCTAAAACCGCTTTTGGATTTACTAAAATTTCAGCATACCGTGAATCGGGATAGCTTTGGATAATATTTTGTTTCATATTTTCGGCAAGTGGACTGCCAGATTCCTCATATATCTTGTACAAGTTATACATGGATGGAAGTATCAGGCGTTCCTCTGGCTCTGACTTCAAAACAGTCTCCAATTTACCTGCAGCCAAAAGGTTTTCCTTAAATTTCTCCTTATAAATTAAACCCAACTGGTAGTTTGCAAAATTTCTTTCCAATTTAAGACTATCAATAACTGCAATATCGGTGGGTATCTGATCCAAATAATATTCTACTGAATATTTCTGTTCTTCTGTCATTTCTTCTCCAGCGCCAATACCACCATCAGCAATGAGAGGCTCATTTGTGCCTTCTATAAGCTGTGTTTTGTTTCTATCGCTCCAACGCCAGTCATCTTCCAATACCCGATCTCCCCATCTGGTTTTAAAGTCGTTTTTTCCATAACCCAGGCTTGTAATATTGTAAAAGTAAAATTTGCCTTTATTTTGCTTCCCACCCTTTGTTTCTGCAAAAGCCGCAAAACCAGCATTAGCCTGGTTTTCCTTTTTTAATGCCGCTTCTTCCTCAGCCAACTTCAATTTGGCAATATAATTCTCGAAAAATGTTAATTGCTCTATTTTTGGAAGATTATAAAGCGTTATTACGCTGTCCGCATATTGAACAACATCTTCATACTTAATAACATCTTCCAGGTTATCCAATTTTTTCTTAATAGCTCTGAATTTTTTGGTATTCTCAGGTAAGTTAGTCAGAACACTATCATAATAATTCCCCGCAATTTTGTAGTCATTTCCATCGAAATTGTATTCTGCAAGATTTTCATAATTAAGGGCATTCAACTGTGGTGAATTTTGTGTTGCTCTTAAAGACTTATTATAATATACAATTCCCAGGCTGTCTGACCCAATAGCCATATAATATTCAGCCTTCTGATTGTATATTTTATCTAAAAATGGTCTATTTTCTCTATTTTCTTCAAGATCAACCAGATCTTCCAGTAGCTCTTCCTTATTCTCCTCAGTTATTTCAGTGTTTTGAATTTGATGCAAATGCGCATTAATCATATACACCCTGGGGGATTTCCTATTTAATTCGATGATCTTTCCAAATGCATAATTTGCACTATCTCTATATCCCATCTGATTAAATAGTTGCCCAATAATAAAATAATACCTGCCTTTCTCAGGGGGTTTTTTGGTATATGCAGAAGCTATTTTAAGTTCTTGAATGGCAGTATCAGGAGCTTTTAGGTTTATATATGCCTGTGCCATCATTGCATGAGTATCCGCGTATTCCTGATCTTTAAGTTGTTCGAACTTCAATAGGCGCTTTAAATTTTTTAGAGCCAGTTCTTCGTTTTTCAGCCTAATATTTGTTTTTTCTCTCCAAATTGTAGCTTCATTTAACTTATCACTTTGGGTATATTTTCTTAAAATATAATTAAACGCTTCAATTGCCGGTATATAACGCTGGTCAAAGTATCTGGCTTTACCCAAGAGCAGAAAAGCCTCATCGGTTTGTGGATTGCGCTCTTCATCTTTTATGTCCATACTGTGCTTTTGAATAGCCTTAGTGGCTTTTTCCTCAGCAATAATAAAGTTTGGATTGTTGTTTTCAGAATCGAGTCTTATTTCATCCTTTACCTGCAGGCGCTCAACAGGTAAAACTTCCCAATAATTATCCAGATATGACATATTGAGAGCCTCTCTCCCTTCCTCAAATGCAATATTACCATTGTACAAGACATTGTACTTGGTATTCATCGCGTGCCAATTGCGGTTTACAAAAGTGTCTTTCTTGGTAGAACAAGCGTTAAAAAGTATGCCCCCAAGAACACCAGCCAGAATAAATTTTATACGTAGCTTCAAAATTGTTGGTATTCTATGTAATCTAAACTTAAAAACACTAAGATTATTATGCCGCAGGACTTGAAAAGGCAGGATTAATATGGATCCGGGTCTAAAATGTTACAACGGAATTATATTTAACTAAAAAGTATCTCTGAAAAAAAAAGTAAAAAACATCATGAAAGATGAGATAATCTTAGCCTCCAAAAAACAACTCAAGTTCTTTTAAAGTTTCTGTTGAGGTCTGAATATCTTTAACTATTTCACCCTTATTTAATACCACAATACGTTCACAAACCTCTGTTACATGGATTAGGTCATGACTGGAAACTAATACAGTAACTTCCCTATCCTGGCCCAGTTTCTTGATAATTGCTTTGAGTCTTATTTGAGTAGTGGGATCTAAATTCGCAAAAGGCTCATCCAGGATGATAACCTGAGGTTCTCCAATAAAAGAAGCTACTATCCCCACCTTTTTCTGATTCCCTTTTGACAAATCGCGTAAATACTTTTTCTGGCCTAATATCTCCCCATGAAAGAAGTCTTCAAAGTTGGCTAAAAGTTCATTAACATCTGTTTTAGATTGTCCTCTTAACTCTCCAATGAAATAGAAATACTCTTCAGGAGTAAGGTATCCAATCAAAAATGTTTCGTCTATAAATGCCGATGTAAATGGTTTCCATGCTTCGCTTATATCTACTTGTATCTCATTGTTCATTACTTTGCCCGTTGTGGGCTGAATTAGGTCTAAAAGCAAACTGAAGAAAGTAGTTTTGCCTGCGCCATTATTACCAACCAGGCCGAAACTTTGGCCTTTTGGTATGTCTAAGCTTTCAATATTTAATACAGTCTGATCTCCGTAGATTTTGGTAAGGTTTTGCGAGCAAATCATTTTAATTTATAATTTATCAGGCTTTCTGTTTATAAGCCAAAAGGGTTTTATATTTTTCTTTTTTATATATATTTTCAATCTTTCTGAATACCACATTCTTAAAGGCAAAGCCCAATATTCCAGTAAGGGCAACAAATATGTATCCCGCCGTTGGATTAATCAGGTAATGGCCTAACCCATAAATCGCTAAGGGCAATAATAATTTTGGTAATGTCAGAAGAAGTGTTTTTACATTAAAGGCTTGTTTATCTCCAAAGGCTTTCTTGTTGGAAGTTAAATCAATCGGAGTTTTAATATACGCTCCTCCCCATAAAACCAGATAAGAGTTTACTCCAATATTGTAGATTGCACCAACAATAATTGCCAAATATGCATCCCAGCCAAAATAAAGATAGAACACAGATAAGATTGTGCTAATTATAGTCGCAATTATAATAAGATACCATTTGGAAGAAAGATATTCTTTGTATTGAATGTTTTGACTCATCATTAGGGGATAATAAGAACTATCCCAGCTTGGCACGAACTGGCCAAAACTAAAGAGGAATCCTCCGGAAACAAAGATGCCCGCAAAAATCTTCCAAACAGGGTTCTCATAAGCCTCTATACTATTGGTAAAAAACAGCAGCCCATAAAAAAGGAATACAAAACTCATGATTACGGTGGTTTTAGACCGTTTATTCCTCTTTATTAGTTTAATGTCGTTTTTAAGAAAAGTTCCTAAGTTTCCAAACCGATTTAGCCAGGTATAATCTTCAGATTTTGCAATATCGTGTTTGGTCGCTAAACCGCCATCCAGATACATATTCTTTTTAAAATAGTTAAAGGCTCCAAAATACAGCCCAATTAAGGCTATCCAGGAAATAAAAGAAGTCCAGAGAATATCATAAAACAAATTAAAAATGGGAGAAGTGTAAACCGTAATATCAAACCATTCATAATACTGACAAATTGCCAAAATTGCCAAAATTGCGACTAAAGGATAAAAGACACTGTCTTTATTGTTCATCATGATGTTGATGAAATTATTACAATAAAATAAGGCCATGATTCCCAAATGCCAGCCTATGACCCCTGCAGGATTATATCCTTCAGTAATAAGAACGATGGAAAATGGCACAAAGAAAAAAGCGTGAGCCCAATTAAAGAAAGAAAAAATAGTCTTTCCAAGGGAGTATGTAACCACCTGGCTTTTCTTAAAGGGTAGATAAAGCAACGGTTTGATGTTCAAAATAGGCATCTTTTGTAGCATATAGCGAATATAGATATCCATTACCAGGTAATAAATCATATATTTATTTACAAACTTCAGCGGATCTCCCAGCCCATTTTTCTCAATAATAAAATAGGATCCAACCCCTAATGCCAGAAATATGACGATGAAATACAAGGCCCCAAAAATCATTAAAATCTTAAAAGCCAGGTTTGTTTTAAAAGAAGCTGCCCTGAAAAATGATTTCCATTGCAGCTTAAAAAAGTGTTTGAACATGAAGGCTGGTATTTTTTTGTTCAGAAAGTTAGTAGATCAAATTTATCTTTTGTTACAAAGAGAAGCTAATTTCTCGCTATTAATCCAATGCATTCCTTAATTTTGCAAAAATTTTTTATTGATGAGTGATTTTTATTCCTTGACTATAGACAAGATATCCCGATTAACCCCAAATTCGGTTGCCGTAAGTTTCATTATCCCTAAAGAACTGGAAAATGAATTTGCTTTTGAGGCGGGTCAATATATAACAATTAAGCATAAAGTAGACGGAGAAGAGGTGAGGCGTGCCTATTCTATTTCCTCAAGTCCAAAAGAAAAACAAATTACCATAGGTATTAAAAAAGTACCGGAAGGGCGCTTTTCAACATATGCCAATACTTCACTCCAAGAAGCAGACCAATTACTGGTAATGCCTCCTGAGGGCCGCTTCGTTTATAAAACTTCTAATAAACAGGAAAATATATGTGCTTTTGCGGCGGGAAGTGGAATTACACCTATTATGAGTATTGCCAGAACTGTTTTGGATAGTCATCCTGAAAATACCTTTGTATTGGTTTATGGAAATCAAAATAAATCCGAAACCATGTTCCACAAAGAGATATTGGAACTCGCAAATACCTATAAAGACCGGTTTACTGTGCAGTTTGCTTATAGCAGGGCCCGTGAAGAGGATTCACTGTTTGGAAGAATTGATACATCTGCTATAAATTTTATTCTTAAAAATAAATTTAAAGAAACCAATTTCAATAAATTCTACCTTTGTGGCCCTGAGGCAATGATAACCCTTAGCTGCGATACATTAAAGGCAAATGGAATAGCTGAGGATTCCATTTATTTTGAACTTTTTACTACTAGCGAAAATGAAGAATCTGAAACCATAAATCTTGAAGGTAAAACAACGTTAGAAGTTTTATTGGATGATGAAGTATACTCTTTTAGTATGGATAAAAAATCTTCTGTCTTAGATGCAGTCCTGGATGAAGATATAGATGCCCCATATTCTTGTCAGGGAGGTGTTTGCAGTACATGTATTGCAAGAATTACCGAAGGTGAGGCTAAAATGGATAAAAACCAGATTCTTACGGATAGCGAAATTGCCGAAGGACTAATTCTTACCTGCCAGGCTCATCCGGTAACAGCCACCTTGAAGATAGACTATGACGATGTTTGATAGTTGTAGTTGATTACACTTTTCATTAAACCATAGGCTGGTCTATAGTTATTTGTGTGTCAGGAATTTTCAATACTATCATTGATAACTGAAATAATGGGTCCTGATACTAGTCCAGACCACTTGTTAGTTATTTTCTATCTGAAAGCATACCTTATAATATAAATAGTATCACATTTTCATTTAAAATTGCATAAGACAAACTAGCTCTTTAGAAACCATGTAGTTTGTTTTTATTTTTTTTATTGAATAACTGTTCAAAAAAACGCGTTTAATCCTCAAGAGCGGACCATAAATCCAATTTTACTAATTATCTACTCTATTTTTTTATGACTATTATAAACTAAACAGTTTGTTCGGTTCATTCTAGGTTGCCGGTAATCTAACGCGATCCTAAAGATAAATTCAACTCCCAAAAACACTCTATTCGGGAATAGTTCCTTAAAAAACACTGCTGTAAATCGATAAATAACTGATTATTGGTGTTCCTTTTTTAGTTTTTAAGACAAATAACAGGTCTAAAGAACATAGAAAAACAAATAAAATACCGTTGGTCGATATTTTTTACCGACTAAGTGGTCGGTAAAAATCAAGGCAGCTAATGCAGTTCATCGGGAATTCAACATCTTAACGAATTTTTAAAGTCATACATCCTTTAATATTCACCTTCCTGGGGTTACAGGGGTTCTTTGTT
>CBDTVT010000004.1:0-40651 GCA_965364275.1 uncultured Eudoraea sp.
ATGTAATCCAGATTTCATCTACCTCATTTTCGGCAAAGATTAAATCTATTAGTTCTATCTGAGTTCGCAAAAAGGCAACATTACTTAAATTCTCATCCAGGGCAGTTTTTGCACCCCTCCACAACCTGGCACCTTTAAGGTCAACGCCTATAAAATTCCTGGAAGGACTTAGTTTAGCAAGGCCAATTGTATATTCCCCTTTGCCACAACCCAATTCTAAAACTATAGGATTATCATTATTAAAAAAACTCTTCCATTTTCCTTTTAAAGGAAATTTACCCTCTATTAGTTCATCCCTGCCAGGTTCAATAACATGGCTAAAAGTCTTGTTTTGTTCAAATCGTTTGAGTTTATTTTTACTTCCCAAAGCAAAGGGTATTATTTTGTTTCAGTAAAACTAAGGAATTCTTTTGGAGAGCAGATTTAGTTGGCCTTGGGTTTAGCTTTTTCTAAGGTAAATGAAAATTCAGATCCTACATCTACTACACTTTCAACATATATTTTTTCGCCATGTGCCTCAATTATGTGTTTTACAATGGACAAGCCCAAGCCGGAACCACCTTCTTTCCTGCTACCACTTTTGTCGACCCTGTAAAAACGCTCAAAAAGTCTGGGTATATGTTCTTCTGGAATACCTTCACCATTATCAGTGATTCTTACTATTACTTTATTCCTAATAAGGTTTTCCACACTTACTTCGGTAGTGCCATCACGATGACCATATTTTATAGAATTCACTATCAAATTAGACAATACTTGCTGTATTTTATCCCTGTCTGCCCTTACATAGACCGGAGCTTCATAATTCATATCAAAAGTAAGCGAGACGTTCTTTTTTCCAGCTTTTATCTCTACAAGTTCAAATACACTTTGTATAAGTTCAATAATATCAAAATCAGTTAACTCTAAATTGAGGTCCCCAACTTCTAATTTAGTAATCAGATCGAGGTCCTTGATAATATAAATAAGTCTTTCTACACCTTTTTGGGCTCGCTGCAAATATTTTTTCCTAACTGCTTTATCCTCCAAGGCACCATCGAGAAGTGTAAGAATATAGCCTTGCACTGTAAATAATGGGGTCTTAAGTTCGTGTGAAATATTACCTAAAAAGTCCTTCCGGTATTCCTCGCGGATTTTTAGTGTGTCTATTTCAATTTTTTTGTCCTTTGCAAATTTTTCTATCTCCTCTGTCAGAGTTTTCATATCTGTTGTAACAGGATCGGCAGTAAAAGAAGTCGACTCCAACAAAGCAACATCGGCATAAATTTTCTTAATCCTTCGGTAGATATATCTCTCAACACGGACCTGAATTATACTAAAAGATATTGCAAAAACCATTATTGTAAAAACCAGTAGTACAAGCCAGGTGTCTTCTAACTGTTTTTCGTACAACAGAAAAAGACTTAAAGATAATGCAAGAATGATAGTAATTAAGAGTGCGGAACGGAATGCAAACTTATATGACTTTTTTAACCTTGTAGGCATTACAATACAAATTTATAGCCTACACCCTTAACGGTTTTAAAATGATTGTCACCAATTTTTTCGCGCAGTTTTCTAATATGTACATCAATTGTTCTGCCTCCTACAACTACTTCCTGACCCCAGACCTTATCCAATATAACTTCACGTTTAAATACCTTGTCTGGTTTTGAGGCTAATAAGGCCAAAAGCTCGAATTCTTTCCTTGGTAGAATAATCTCTTTTCCGCTGTTGATTACTTTGTATTCTTCGCGGTTAATTTCAATATTTCCGACTTTCAGTATATCTTCATCCTGGTTCTTTTCTTCATTTAATCGCCTTAACAAAGCCTTTATCTTACTTACCAATAATTTTGGTTTTATCGGTTTGGTAATATAATCATCTGCACCGGCGTCAAAACCTGCTACCTGAGAATAATCCTCTCCTCTGGCTGTTAAAAAGGTAATTAAGGTATTTTCTAGTCCTTTTGTATTTCGAATAATGTCACAAGCTTCGACCCCATCCATTTCAGGCATCATGACATCCAAAATAATCAAATGGGGAGTTTTTTTCTTTGCCTTTTCTACACCCTCAATTCCGTTCTTGGCAGTAAATACCTGATATCCCTGAGAAGAAAGATTATATTTGAGAATCTCCAAAATATCCGGTTCATCATCTACCAATAGAATTTTAATGTCCTGCTTTTTCATGGGTTTATTCTTTGATCATTCTGACCAAAAGTAAAGATAATACTAATATGCTTTAATTACTTAACATTGATTTAATGCTGATAACATTAAAATAACACCAAAGAGCCACATATTAGGGTTGTTAAAGTTCTATTCCAATTTAACAGCACCTATTGATGTATTTTATCGAATATTAATCATTTAACAAATTCTTGGAGTATAATGGAGAACTAAAATTTCTATATTTGTTACAATTAGTTTGTTGAATAGTGTTTATGAAGCAATTCTACCTCGTTTTATTCTTTCTTTTTATCTCTTTTAGCTACGGCCAGGAAGTGCAAAACGCTGGGGGCGAAATAGAGGATTTTAAGCTATATCCAAATCCTGTTACCAATGGAAAAGTTTATATACAAACTGCATCGAATGCCCCGAAAAGAATACTAATCTTTGATGTTTTTGGCACTCAAAGACTTGAGACAACAATACTAAGAAAGGAGTTGAATGTCTCTAATTTAGTTGCTGGGATATATGTACTTCGAGTATATGAAAAAGATAGAATAGCAACTAGAAAATTGATAATTAAATAAATTTACTTCGTCAAAATAATAGCTGGTACAACCTCCTCATAAATTTTATTGTTTATCGATTAAATGCATAATTCGTCGATGAATGTTACAGCTATAAAAGTTTACCTACAAATATTTAGCTTTCACAACAATTTCTAGCAGGAGAAAGGCTATTATACTATATTTACTTCGTTGATCCCAAATCAATGTTGATGCAAAAAGCCTACTTACTTCTTTTACTGATTTTTACTTTGGTGCTTTCCGGACAGGAAAAGCCACTAGCTATAGATGAAAAGGAACAAGAATCTTCCAATTTTACGCTTTATCCAAATCCTGCTATTGATGGTATCGTTTACATTAAAACTTTAAATAATCAGAGTAAAGATGTAACCGTATACGACATCTTTGGAAAAATAGTACTTCAGGATCGGATTTCAACAAATATGCTCAATATAGGAAGGCTTTCACCAGGTGTTTACGTAATTCAAGTAGTAGAGAATAACAAAACAATGACCAGAAAACTGGTTGTAAAATAGCCTTTCATATATATCCATTATTGTGCTCCCGGGAGGAGCCTTTTTTATTTTAACTATTTTTGTAGTCTTCAAGTCGATATGGATATCAATAAAATTTTTGAGATCAAAACCTCATCTCAGTTCAACAAACTTGCATTGGAAATTTTTAATTTTCAATATGACAACAATCCTATTTATCAGAAGTATTGCAGCTATTTGGGTAAATCTGGATCCAATGTAAATGCAGTTGAAGATATTCCATATTTACCAATTGAATTTTTCAAATCCAAAAAAGTAATAACTAAGAACCAAAAACCCCAGATCGTTTTCGAAAGCAGCGGGACAACGGGACAACTTGTTAGCAAACATTATGTGGCAAGATTGGCTATTTATGTAAAAAGTTATTTGAAAACCTTTGAGCATTTCTATGGAAATATTGAAGATTATTGCGTGTTGACCTTATTACCTTCTTATATGGAACGCGAAGGATCTTCCCTTATCTATATGGTAAAAGACCTTATTAAGAAAAGCGGAAATCCGAAGAGTGGTTTTTATCTTGATAACAAAGTAGATTTATTAAAGACCCTTGAAAGCCTGGATCAATCTGCAGGTAAAAGCATCCTTATTGGCGTTTCATATGCCTTGCTAGACGTTTGCGAGCATAATTCAATGAATTTAAAAAATACCATTATTATGGAAACAGGCGGGATGAAAGGCAGGAGAACGGAATTGGTGCGTGATGAGTTACATAGTATACTTAAAAATAGTTTTGGCCTTGATGCCATTCACTCGGAATACGGCATGACTGAACTTCTTTCTCAGGCGTATTCCAAAGCTAACGGAATTTTCAATTGTCCTCCCTGGATGTCCGTCTCTATACGAGAAACAGAAGATCCTTTGTCAACTGAATCTTTTGGAAAAGCAGGGGGTATAAACATTATAGATCTCGCCAATATTGATTCGTGTTCGTTTATTGCAACGCAAGATCTGGGCAGGGTTTATAAAGATGGAAGTTTTGAAGTATTAGGCAGATTTGATCATTCAGACGTCCGCGGTTGCAACTTAATGGTGCTTTAATATCGGAGGCTTAAAATTACTTAAATCACCTCCCAATACTTTCAGGGCTTTCCGTTCCCATCCACTTATCCCAAAATGTAAAGTATAATCCAAAGTTATAATTGAACTTTCTGTGATGTTGATCGTGATGAGTAGCGCCAATGATCCAATGCCCAAACCACTTTCCATATTTTCCTGAAGGGTATATTTCAACTCCGGCATGATTAATTGTTGCTGAAATAGTCATAATCAATAGCATAAATAGTAAGGCGTAATAGTGCATAGGAATAAACAAAACTATTAATGGAAGAATAATAGCCTGCAACACTGTCTCCAATGGATGAAATGAGAAAGAGGTCAATACTGAAGTGTGTACACTTTTATGATGAATCTTATGAAAATACCTATAGACAGATGGCTTGTGCATCCATCGGTGTATCCAATAATAATAAGTGTCCTGAATAAATAGCGTTAATAATACACTAATTGGCAAATACCATAATGGGTAGGCGTTTAAATCCGTATAGATTGCCGTAGCCCCTTTGGACCATAAAAAATAAATCAATATTCCAAAAACCGCAAAAATTAACCCGCTTATTGCCGACCAATACAATTCCTTGTATAATTGCTTCTTCTTTAATGCTGTATGATCTAAGATCCTTTTATCAAATTTTTTTCGGAACAAAAAGAAAAATGCATAGTGATATGCTCCTGAAACTATCAAAAAGCGAATAAATATAATCAGAAACAGAACAAAGGTTAAAAGCAGTACTGCACTGAAGTCAAAAAAGTCAATTTCCTCCATTTATATCCCCAATTTATGATTTTACAACCAGGATAAAATAATTCTTTTTACCTCGCTGAAGTAAAACATATTTGTTGTTTATCAAATCTGTTTCCCTAATCAAATAATCTTCTTTTACTTTTTCCTTATTAACGGAAATAGCATTTTGTTTTAGCTCCCTCCGTGCTTCACCATTAGAACCTAAAAACCCTGTTTTGGCAGCCAATGCTGCAATCATATCCAATCCGTTGTCTATTTCAGATTTGGAAATCTCTGCTTGAGGGACTCCGTCAAAAACATCTAAAAAAGTATTCTCGTCTAAGCTCTTAAGATCTGTAGAAGTTGATTTTCCAAAAAGAATAGAACTGGCAATCACTGCATTTTCATATTCTTCTTTGGAATGAACCAGAATGGAAATTTCTTGCGCCAGGCGTTTTTGTAGTATTCGTAAATGAGGTGCCTGAGACTGTTCTATAATCAAATTTTCAATTTCATCTTTAGACAAAAAAGTAAAGATTTTAATGCATTTTTCTGCATCTTCATCTGATGTATTTAGCCAATACTGATAAAATTTATAAGGCGATGTTCTATGGGCGTCCAACCAGATATTACCGCCCTCAGTTTTTCCAAATTTAGTTCCATCAGCCTTGGTAATAAGAGGACAAGTGAGTGCATATCCTTTACCCCCTCCAATTCTGCGAATTAATTCTGTTCCGGTCGTAATATTTCCCCATTGGTCACTCCCACCCATTTGAAGTGTACAATTATAATGTTGAAACAGATATAAAAAATCATACCCCTGAACCAGCTGATATGTAAATTCAGTAAAAGACATACCTTCTTTTTCATCTGGTGAAAGCCTTTTCCTGACAGATTCTTTAGCCATCATATAGTTTACAGTAATGTGTTTCCCAACATCACGAATAAAATCGAGGAAAGTGAAATCTTTCATCCAATCATAGTTGTTAACAAGTACCGCAGAATTTTTTGTCTCGCTATCAAAATCAAGAAAGCGGGACAATTGCTCCTTTATTGCTTCCTGATTTAATCGCAAGGTAGTTTCATCTAATAAATTTCTCTCAGTTGATTTACCGGAAGGATCACCTATCATACCTGTTGCTCCACCAATCAGTGCATAGGGCTTATGGCCTGCGAGCTGAAAATGTCTTAACATCATTACGCTTACCAAATGGCCAATATGAAGTGAATTTGCGGTTGGGTCTATCCCAACATAAGCAGATTGAATCCCAGTAAGTAAATGCTCTTCGGTTCCCGGCATAACATCGTGTACCATTCCCCTCCATTTTAGTTCCGAAACAAAGTTTGAAGTCATTTTGTAATCTATTAAAATAGTTGGTACAAATATAATAGAAATAGCCAGCAGCTTGACTCATAGAACAAATTTATCCAACCGAAATGAGTAAATTAGGCCCATGGTTTTAGTCACAGGAGGAACTGGACTTGTAGGGTCCCATCTAATGTTGCATTTGCTCACTAAGGGGGCATCTGTTAAGGCTATTCGTCGAAAAAATAGCAATATTCAGAGAGTAAAGGAGGTATTCTTATATTATCATGAAAATTCGGAGGTGTTATTTGATAAGATTCAATGGATAGAAGCTGATATTAACGATATCCCTGCTCTTGAATTGGCATTTAAGGAAGTTACCTTGGTTTATCACTGTGCTGCACTTATTTCGTTTGATCCCAGTGATTTTAATTCTTTACAAAAAATAAATAAGAAGGGTACGGAGAATATTGTAAATCTTTGTATTGATAAGAATATCAAAAAATTGTGCTATGTAAGTTCTATTGCAGCAATAGGTAAATCTACAACAGGTGAACTGGTCAATGAAGAAAATGAATGGAATGATACTTATGCAAATGTATATGCATCTTCAAAACACTTTGCCGAAATGGAAGTCTGGCGGGGTGCTCAGGAAGGTCTCTCTGTAGTAATCGTTAATCCTGGCATTATCCTGGGTCCCGGATATTGGGAAAGTGGTAGTGGGTTACTATTTAAAACGGCTGCGAAGGGTATGAGATATTACTTTCCGGGTGGTACAGGATTTATTTCGGTAGGAGATGTTGTTAAAATAATGGATCAGCTTATGGATTCTCCTATTAAAAATGAGCGCTTTATTGCTGTAGCAGAAAATTTATCCTATAAAAGTATTTTAGAGACAATCTCGCTCGGGTTTAACAGAGCATCCCCTAAGATAGGGCTGAAATTCTGGCAATTAGAAATTTTCTGGAGAATGGACTGGGCTATGAATTTAATTAGTAACAAAAAAAGGAAGTTGACTAAAAAAGGACTAGAATCTTTACGTTATCCACAAAAATATGACAATTCAAAAGTAAAGGAAGCACTTAACATCGAATATGAACAAATACAATCATGTGTTTCCTTTTCATGTCAAAAATATATGGAGGCTCACTCTTCCTACTTCTCCTGATTTAAACTGTCCTTTTTTTTCTCATTCAGTTTTTCAAAACGCTCTTTTTCTTTTTTAATTCTCTCTTCTATTTTCTTATAAATATCTTCATATTCTAGAGGTTTGGAAGCGAAATATAAATCACTCGATACAAATTGTATGCTATCAATTTCATATTTACTGTAAATAAATTGCATGGGGACAAAATTTTTATTTTCCATTACTTGAGGCCCCGTAGATTTAGCTGCATCTATAATAGCCAGATCGTAAAGGATATCAATCATTTTCTCTTTAGAAATAAGATTGACGGGTTTATCAATAACCTCCTCTCCGCATGAGAAAAGAATGATAAATGTTATTAAGAGGAATATCTTACGCATTATTATCTATTAAAAGTAAGCCTTTTAGCATTCCTGAAACTGGAAAATTGTCCTTTATCATAAGCCAAATGTCCATTTACAAAGGTGTGAGTGACTTTTGTTCTAAATCTATTACCATCAAAAGGTGACCATGAACATTTATATAAAATATTGTTTTTGTCAACCTTCCATGGTGAGTTCATATCTACTATTGCCAAATCTGCATAATAGCCCTCCTTTATATAACCACGTTTCTCAACTTGAAACAATTTAGCAGGATTGTGACACATTTTTTCAACAACTTTCTCTACAGTAATTTTTCCTTCAAAAGCTTTTTCCAACATAGCCGGTAATGCATGCTGAACAAGGGGACCACCAGAGGGTGCCTTCATATAAATATTTTTCTTTTCTTCCAGGGTATGTGGAGCATGGTCTGTTGCCACAATATCAATTCTATCATCCAGTAGTGCTTGCCATAATTGATCCCTGTCTGCAGAGGTTTTAATAGCCGGATTCCATTTAATAAGCATTCCCTTTTCAGAATAATCTTTGTCTGAAAACCAAAGGTGATGAATACAAACTTCTGCCGTGATTTTTTTTTGTTCTAATGGAATGTCATTTCTAAAAAGGTCGGTCTCTTTACCTGTTGAAACATGAAAAACGTGTAATCTAGCCCCCGTTTTCTTGGCAAGGGCAATCGCCCGGGATGAAGAAAGGTAACAAGCCTGTTCGCTTCGTATTAAAGGATGTAATTCCACAGGAATATCATCGCCATATATAGCTCTGTATTTCTGCGTGTTTTCTCTAATGGTTTTTTCATCTTCACAATGTGCTGAAATTACCAGTTCTGTATTTTTAAATATTCGCTCAAGGACCTCTTCATTATCCACCAGCATATTTCCTGTAGAAGATCCTAAAAATAATTTTATGCCCGAGCAGGCATACTTATCAAGTTTTTTTATTTCCTCAAGGTTGTCATTTGTGCCACCAAATAAAAAGGAATAATTAGCATATGAAGTCCTGGAAGCTAATTCAAATTTTTGCTCCAATTTTTCTATAGTGGTTGTTTGTGGATTCGTATTGGGTTGTTCCATGTAAGAGGTTATTCCACCTGCAATGGCCGCCCTGCTTTCTGAAGCTATATCGCCCTTATGGGTAAGTCCCGGTTCTCTAAAATGTACCTGATCATCAATTATTCCAGGTAAAACAAAATTCCCGGCTACGTCTAGAATTTTCGCCCCGTTTGAAGAAAGATTACTCCCAATTTTTGTGATAATCTCATCTTGAATTAGAATATCGGACTCAAATCTTACCCCTTCATTTATGATAACAGCATTTTTAATGAGTGTTTTATCCATAACTTAATCTTTAGTAAAAAAACTTCTAAATTTCATTGTGATAACACCAAATATTGCTTCCCAGATAATTGAAGAACTCATCTTAGATTTGCCTTTCTCCCGATCTGTAAAAATGATGGAGACTTCTTCAATTTTGAATTTTTTTAGGTATGCCCTAAATTTCATTTCTATCTGAAATGCATATCCTACAAATTTTATGCTATCCAGGTTAATCGCCTCTAAAACGCTCCTGTTATAGCAGACAAAGCCTGCTGTAGGATCATGAATTCGCATTCCGGTAATTAATTTTACATAAAAAGAAGCTCCATAGGATAATAAAACTCTATAAAGTGGCCAATTAACTACATTTACTCCTTTTTTATAGCGCGACCCAATGGCCACATCTGCACCATTAAGGCACGCTCTGTATAATCGTTGTAAGTCTGAGGGTCTATGAGAAAAATCGGCATCCATTTCAAAAATGTAATCGTATTTTCTTGCCAATGCCCATTTAAAACCATGAATATAAGCAGTCCCTAAACCAGATTTGCCTTTTCTTACTTCGAGAAACAACCGCTTAGGGTATTTATTTTGTACTTTAATTACCTTATTTGCAGTACCATCCGGGGAATTATCATCAACAATTAAAACATCAAATTCTTTTTTAAGTTGAAAAACAGCATCTATAATAGCTTCAACATTCTCAATTTCATTAAACGTTGGAATTATTACTAAGCTATCTGTCATTTGCCTTTGGGTAATTTTGACAAAAATACTACTTTAAAAGATCTAGCAGAAAATACAAAAGTAATTTTATCGTTTCTTTAAGGGAATTAATTAGGGCTATAATTTGTAATTTTGAAGCGAATCGGCAACCATAATGAAACTTAAACTACCAAGAATTTTCCTTTATTTATTAGCAGCAATTTTTATATTAAATCTATTACAAGGTTATTTTACTGAGCTAATTTTTGACGAAGCTTACTATTGGTATTATGCTCAGCATATGGCTTGGGGCTACTTTGATCATCCACCAATGGTTGCTTTGATCGTCAAGATAAGCAGCCTGTTTTTTAATGGAGAACTGGGAGTTCGATTTATAGGCATCGTTCTTTCTGCTGGTACCTATATAGTCCTCTGGTATTTAATAGATAACCATAGAAAGAATAAATATATACTTCATTATTTTATATTGGCTTTCTCAATGACCCTTATTCATGCCTATGGATTCCTAACACTACCCGATACACCGTTACTCTTCTTTACCTCGCTATTTTTATTGATATATAAGAAGTTTTTAAAGTCCCCTTCCATGGGTTTATCAGTTCTTTTGGGACTTGTCATGGCTGCCTTAATGTACAGTAAGTACAATGCTGTTCTCGTAATTCTGTTGGTATTGATATCTAATTTACGCCTTGTGCTTAACAAATATGCCTGGCTTTCTGTACTAATTGCACTCGTGTTTTATACCCCCCATTTTATATGGTTAGTTGATAATGACTTTGTTTCTATAAAGTATCATTTGTTTGAAAGGCCAAACAGGGCCTACGAATTTGGCGATTTTTCCCTAGGGTTTTTTGTTAACCTGATTGTACTGTTCGGCTTAAC
This sequence comes from uncultured Eudoraea sp., assembly GCA_965364275.1. Classification (GTDB taxonomy): domain Bacteria; phylum Bacteroidota; class Bacteroidia; order Flavobacteriales; family Flavobacteriaceae; genus Eudoraea. Next base: position 10,808 of record CBDTVT010000004.1, read on the forward strand.
TTTTCCATGGATATACAGAGCCTTATTGAAAACAAAAAAATCTGATAAATTCAACAATGCACTTTTATTTTTGATTTATGGTATCATCATATTCTTTTTCATTTCCAGTTTTAACAGACGAATTCAAACCCAATGGTTGATTGTTATTTGTATTCCAATGATTGTAGTGGTCTACAATCAAATACTCCTGGATAAGGTTACGAGAAAATGGATTTTTATCCTTGGGACAGCCAACATTGTAATTTTAATGTTCCTCAGAATAGGATTGATCTATCCCCCACTTTTCCCCATTGTTTATGAATCACATGGAAATAAAGATTGGGTAAATGAAATAAGTTCTCAGGTTGGGACAATGCCTGTAGTATTCGAAAATTCTTATACCGACGCACCTATGTATACTTTCTATTCCGGAAATACCTCTTATTCGCTCAATAATATCCGATTTAGGCCAAACCAGTATTCACTAGACAAGTCTGAAAATCTGGTACAAGGTCAAACAATACTTTATGTCTCCAAATTCATAGATAAAGGTGACATCTCTTATTACGATGCCAAAGGAGATGAGCATTATGGTGTATTCAAGAAGAACTTTGAATCTTTTAGAAAGTTGAGAACTATTATTGATTCTCCTGTTGAATTATTGGAGGAAAAGTATTTAAACTTTTCAATCTACAATCCATACACTAACGATATTGAAATATCCAAGCTTGAGTTTGGGGTGCTATTTCTAAACAAATACAAAAACGTCAGAGAAGTCCAAAAGATTCCAGCCAATCCTGCCCGGGAAGAAATAAACTTACTTAAATCTAAAGATACGACGAGCTTTAGACTTCTAATGCCAAAACCAAACATTAGCGATGCTTACTATTTTAAGATAAGTATTTCTGAAAACGGACTTTATTGGGGTTTAAATGGGGAAAATGTTAAATTGCCATAATGGAACCTGTTCATAGAGTAATCAATAATATAGATTGGATAACAGCAATTATCTTTTCCAGCATACTATTTATGGTTATTGCTAAGAATTTATTTTACAACAGGTTTTTAAATTTTATTATACTCCCTTTTAATAACAAGTATATTTTTATGTACAATAAAAAGGATAAACTATTAAATTGGTTCAATATCTTTTTTACAATATTCCAACTTCTAAATTTTTCACTCTTCATCTATTTGGCTTCCAGTATTTTGTCCAATTCAGAAGGTGACCTATATCCCGTTATTTTTTCAATTATTCTAGGGTTTTTATTCTTGTTTTTATTTGGTAAAATATTGCTGCAAATGGGGGGTGGATTTGTCTATAATAACAATAGGATAATATCCGAATTCATTTTTAAAAAGCTGTCCTACCTTAACTACAGTAGTATCATCATGTTAGCAGCCAATATTATCCTTACTTATGTACTTAAAGATTCGAAAATAGTAGTATTTGTTAGCATTTTTCTAATAGTAGTGGTTAATGTTATTGGCTGGATAACTATTATAAAAAACTATCAAAAATTAATCTCAAGCTACTTTTTCTATTTTATTTTGTACCTTTGCGCTCTCGAAATTGCACCCTTAGTAATCATTGCGAATTATCTAAAAGACTAAGATACATGAAGGTAAAAACGATTTTGGTGTCCCAACCAGAACCAAAAATGGAAAATTCTCCATACCTAAGGCTAATTGAAAAGGAAAAAGTAAAGGTAGACTTTAGGCCTTTCATACATGTTGAAGGGGTAGATGCCAAAAGCGTAAGGCAACAAAAGATTGATCTTAAAAATTATTCCGCTATAATCCTTACCAGCAGAAATTCTGTTGATCATTTCTTTAGAATAGCTAAAGAAATGCGTTTTAAAGTTCCGGATACCATGAAATACTTCTGCCAATCTGAGGCGGTAGCTTTTTATCTCCAGAAATATGTTGTTTACAGGAAACGAAAAATTTATGTAGGCAAAAGAAATTTTAGTGAATTACTTCACTTATTTAAAAAATATAAAGAGGAATCTTTTTTACTGCCCTCTTCAGATGTTTTAAAACCAGCTGTTCCCGATGCCTTAAATGAACTGGGTATTAACTGGGAACGAGGTATTTTCTATAAAACTGTTATAAGCGATCTCTCGGATTTAAGAAATGTCTATTACGATGTTCTGGTATTTTTTAGCCCATCAGGTATAGAATCATTACTTAAAAATTTTCCTGACTTTGAGCAAAAAGATACGAGAATAGCGGTATTTGGAAATTCAACCGTTTTAGCAGCAACTCAAGCTAGCCTGCGAATTGATATAAAAGCTCCGACACCGGAAAATCCTTCCATGACAATGGCTTTACAAAAGTATATTACCAGTGTCAATAAAAAATAAAAACGCAACTAAAAGGTCTCATTTACTGAGACCTTTTTAATTAATAGTTATAACGTTGGGGTCCCCCTCGCCTTATTTCTTCACTGGCGTAAGACTCGAACTTTTTAAAATTCTCACGAAAAGCATTGGAAAGTTTAAATGCAGTATCATAATACGCTTTATCGTTATTCCAGGTTGCTCTCGGGCTTAAAACATCAGTAGGGACACCAGGGCAAGTTCGTGGTTGTGCTACCCCAAAAACAGAATGAATATGGTAGGCATCATAGGTATACAATCCTAATTCGCCATTAAGTGCAGCGCGAATCATAGCTCTTGTGTATTCTAATTTCATTCGTGTTCCAACCCCATATGGCCCACCGGTCCATCCGGTGTTAACCAACCAAACATTAACCTGAGATTCTTTCATTTTTCTACTTAATACTTCTGCGTATTCTGCCGGATGCAAAGGCATAAACGGTGCTCCGAAACAAGCAGAGAATGAAGGTATAGGTTCTACTACCCCTGCCTCTGTCCCGGCCACCTTAGCGGTATATCCTGACATAAAATGATATGCAGCCTGACTGGGAGTTAATTTTGATATAGGGGGTAATACTCCAAAGGCATCCGCTGTAAGGAAAAAAATGTTTTTAGGGTCTTCTCCAATTGAAGGTATTTTTATATTGGAAATATGATCAATAGGATAACTTACCCGGGTATTTTGAGTTATTGACGTGTTTTCATAATCGACATTCCCTCTTGAATCCAAAATAACGTTTTCCAAAATTGCCCCTTTTTTAATGGCGGCATAAATCTCGGGTTCCTTTTCTGCACTTAGATTGATCACCTTGGCATAGCAACCACCTTCAAAATTAAAAACTGTATTTTCTTCGGTCCAGCCGTGTTCATCATCTCCAATCAATTTTCTAAATGGATCTGTAGACAAAGTTGTCTTACCGGTACCTGAAAGTCCAAAAAATAAGGCCGTATCTCCTTTTTCCCCAACATTGGCAGAACAATGCATAGGCAAAGTATTCTTATATATAGGCAAGATAAAGTTTAAAGCAGAAAAAATTCCTTTCTTAATCTCCCCAGTATAACCGGTACCCCCAATTAAAGCAATTTTTCGGGTAAAATTCAGAATAGCAAAGTTGTGTTGTCTCGTTCCATCAACCACGCTATCTGCCATAAACCCAGGTGCATTTATCACAGTCCATTCCGGTTCAAAATTATCTAATTCCTTTTCCTGAGGCCTAAGAAACATATTATATGCAAATAAATTGGACCAGGGATATTCATTAATAACCCTTAAATTTAATTGATAATTAATATCTGCACAGGCATAACAGTCCCTTACAAATACATCCTTGCCCTTTAAGTAAGAAATCACCTTAGCATAAAGCAAATCAAATTTCTCAGGGGAGAAGGGAATATTTATATTCCCCCACCAGACTTTATCTCCGGTTATATTGTCTTTAACAATAAAACGATCCATTGGAGAACGTCCAGTAAACTCTCCGGTGTTAACGGCCAAGGCTCCGTTTGATGCTTCCTTGCCCATTCCTCGTTCAAGGGTCATCTGATGAAGTTGTTCAGGATCTAATTGGTAAAATATCCGATTGGTTTCCAGGCCGTACTCTTTTAACGAATTGAATTCATTGAAATGTTCTTTATTGCCATTTATATTGTGTTCTAGTTGCTGAAAACGTATCAAATCGTGGATCATTCATTGAAGTCATTCTCCTTGATTATTAGAATTTTCTATAAGCACGATAGCCCAAAAATAGCCATCCCAAAATCAAAAGAAGCCCCCCAATTGGAGTAATAAAGCCCATCGTTCTAAAATCAAAGCCAGTCAGGCTGTTAGTAGCCAACAAATAAATGGAAAATGAGAAAAAAACTATCCCTGAAACAATGAAATAATAAACCAGTTTCTTCTCCTCTTCAGGAATGCTTTTCACACCACCAAGGATAAGTAACAATAGGGCGTGATACATTTGATAAGTCACTCCGGTTTTAAAAGTATCTATCTCGCCTGAAGACAAAAGATTCTTCAACCCATGGGCCCCAAAAGCACCTAAAACCACGGCCAATACTCCAAAGAAAACCCCTGTACAGAAAATTGTTTTGTTCATAACTTAAATGACCATATTTTTGACAAATGTAACAATTTGATACCTTAGTCCCAGCAATACTTCGAACAGAAAATAAACTTAATGTCACGAAAAATATTAGTCATAGGGGCGGGTAAATCTACCTCGTATTTGTTGGATTACTTTCTGGAAAAAGCAGATTCAGAAAAACTGCATTTAACTATTGGTGATCTCAATACCAAGGTAATTCCTGATGAAATAAAAAACCATCCCTCGTGCAACGTTATAAAGTTGGATGTTTTTAAGGATGATGAAAGAGAGATGGCCATTAAAAACTCAGATATTGTTATTTCTATGCTCCCGGCACGTTTTCACATAAAAGTAGCCGAAGATTGCATTCGTTTTAAAAAACATTTGGTTACAGCATCCTATGTAAGCAAAGAAATTAAAGCATTAGATGCTGCAGTCAAAAAAAACGGATTAGTTTTTATGAATGAAATTGGTTTAGACCCTGGCATTGACCATATGAGCGCCATGCAACTTATTAATAGAATAAGGGACAAGGGCGGTAAAATGTTGCTATTTGAATCTTTTACAGGTGGCCTGGTTGCCCCTGAAAGTGATAATAATCTATGGAATTACAAATTTACCTGGAATCCCAGAAATGTTGTAGTTGCCGGACAAGGTGGAACCGCTAAATTTATACAGGAGGGCACCTATAAATATATACCCTATCATAAACTTTTCAGAAGGACGGAATTCATGAATATAGAAGGGTATGGCGCGTTCGAAGCCTATGCAAACAGAGATTCTTTAAATTATAGGGAAGCCTATGGCCTGAATGAAGCCCTAACTCTTTACAGGGGCACTATGAGACGTATTGGATTCTCAAAAGCCTGGAATATGTTTGTTCAATTAGGTATGACGGATGATAGTTACATTATAGAAAATTCTGCAGGAATGTCCTACAGGGAATTTACTAATCTTTTTCTACCTTATTCGCCAACCGATTCCGTTGAACTTAAACTCAGACACTACCTCAAAATTGATCAGGACGATATCATGTGGGGTAAACTGTTGGAATTAAATTTATTTGATTCAAAAAAAACTATTCCTATAAAAAATGCTTCCCCGGCTCAAATGCTGCAAAATGTATTGGAAGACAGTTGGACCATGGCGCATGACGATAAAGATATGATTGTCATGTACCATAAATTTGGATATGAATTGAATGGAAAAAAACAACAGCTTGATGCTAATATGGTGGTGATTGGCGAAAATGATACACATACAGCAATGGCCAAAACTGTTGGCTTACCTGTGGCTATTTCCACCCTGCTGATACTTAATAAAAAAATTTCAACTCCGGGGGTACAGATTCCTATATCAAAGGAAGTATATGAGCCAATCTTAAAAGAGTTAGCCACTTATGGAGTAGTGTTTAAGGAGTATAATGTACCTTATTTAGGGTATAATCCTGATTCTGTGGCAGGTTAATATTTGAAACTAATTTTGGTATCTTTAGGCATTATATGAAAGCTCGTTCGTGAAATCCGGTAATGAAAATGTGAAAATTGATGGGATTGATAAAAAAATCCTAAGGTTTCTTATGCAGGATGCAAGAAAGCCAATATTAGAAATTGCCAGAAATATTGGAATCTCAGGAGCTGCTATTCATCAAAGACTTCGTAAACTGGAAAAATCCGGTCTTATTGCCGGATCTAAATTCATTGTGAATCCAAAAGTTTTGGGTTATACGACCATGGCATATATTGGTATTTTTCTGGATAAGGCCATGAGTAATCCAATAGCTGTGAAGCAATTGGAAAAAATACCTGAAGTCCTGGAATGCCATTATACTACTGGTAATTGGTCTATCCTTATCAAAGTTTTATGCAAAGACAATGAACATCTTATGCATTTATTGAACAAAAAAATTCAGCAGATTGAGGGTGTTTCCAGGACAGAAACATTTATATCTCTGGATCAGCAAATAGACCGTCAGATTACAATTTAGTAGTCCAAAAATATCCCCGTACAGGAACTAATCTCTTCCACCGAATACCTGAAAGCCCCAGTAAACCAAGGATGCCAGAGAACCAATTGCAGCAACGACATAAGTTCTTGCCGCCCATTTCAAGGAATCCTCAGAACCCTTGTATTCTTCCTGTGAAACAATGTTCTTCCTTTTTAACCACGCCAAAGCCCTGTTACTGGCATCATATTCAACAGGGAGCGTGATAAAACTAAATAAGGTAGCAAACCCCATCATAATTAATCCTGCTACTGCAATATAAAACCCTAATTGGCCACCCGTACCTTCTGTTGAAGCGGCCAATATAAGCCCTCCAAAAACTACCCATGTAGACATCCCCGATGTAACGCTCACTACTGGAACTAATTTAGAACGAATTGAAAGCCATTCGTAGGCCTGTGCATGCTGAACTGCGTGTCCACATTCATGGGCTGCAACAGCAGCTGCGGCCGCATTGCGCTGGTTATATACCCCTTCGCTAAGATTAACTGTTTTGGTTTTCGGGTTATAATGATCTGTTAGCATTCCAGCAGTGGAGACTACTTTAACATCTCTTATGCCATGATCACTCAACATTTGTTCGGCAATTTCTGCGCCGCTCATACCATTGCGTAAATGTACTTTAGAATAATAATTAAACTTGCTTTTTAGCTTTCTGCTTACCAACCAACTTACCAGGGCAATGACACCGAGTAATATATAATAAATTGTCATAATTTCGTTTTTTGCTATATTAAAAGTACTTATTAAATTACAAAAACCTAGCCAATGCAGAACCAAGGCTTTTATACTGACAAAATGTGCATTTTTAGATTTATTTCAGGTCGAAATTGTTTTGTGAATACAAATATTATGTAGTAGTATAATCCTCTGCCAAATAAAAGAATTTACCAGCTCTAGCTACTGCGTTATCATTTTAGCAGGACCCGGGTTTCAATGAAATAGACAGTACCCAATAAACCCCTGGATTAGCCCACAATATTTACAATTTTTCCCGGTACAACAATCACTTTCTTAGGAATTCGACCCTGAAGCTGTACTTTAGTTTTTTCATGTGACATAACGGCGGACTCTATTTCTTCTTTCCCCATATCCAAAGGCAGTTCGATAGTAAAACGCATTTTTCCATTAAATGAAATCGGATAGTCCTTACTATTTTCAATGAGGTGGTCTGCCTCAAATTTTGGAAATGGCTCTGTTGAAACAGATTCTGTGTGCCCCAATTTTTCCCAAAGTTCTTCAGAAATATGGGGTGCGTAAGGGGAGATTAAAATTGCAAGTGGCTCCAGTATATCCCTGCTGGTACACTTTTGGGTGGAAAGTTCATTTACACAAATCATAAAGGTTGCTATCGAAGTATTGAATGAGAAATTTTCAATATCCTCTTCCACTTTTTTGATTGTTTTATGAAGTGATTTTAGTGCCTCTTTGGAAGGTGACTGCTCTGTAGTCTGAAATCCACCTTCAGGTCCGGTATGATAAAGCCGCCATAGTTTTTTTAGAAAAGCATATACTCCTGAGATCCCAGCTGTATTCCATGGTTTCGCCTGTTCCAGTGGCCCAAGAAACATTTCATACATACGCAGGGAATCTGCTCCATATTCCTCACATATTTCATCCGGGTTTACCACATTGTATTTAGATTTGGACATTTTTTCAACCTCGCGCCCAACAATGTATTTGCCATTTTCCAAAACGAAGTCAGCATCTTTAAACTCTGTCCTCCATTTTTTAAAGGCTTCAATATCCAATTCATCCGAAGAATTAACTAAAGAGACATCGGCATGTAATGGACTTACATTTAGGTCATTAATTATTCCTTTAGATATCAATTTATTAGTTCCTTCTTCTCTATACACAAAGGCACTTGTCCCCAGAATCATCCCCTGGTTAATTAATTTTTTGGCGTATTCCTGATGTGGAACCATTTCCTTGTCGAACATAAATTTCTGCCAAAAACGGGAATATAATAAATGGCCAGTGGCATGTTCTACACCTCCTATATACAGATCTACTTGCTGCCAGTAGTTAATAGCAGCCTGAGAGAAGATTGCCTTATCGTTTTCCGGATCCATATATCGGTTAAAATATTGCGAGCTGCCTGCCCACCCAGGCATTGTATTGAGCTCTAAGGGGAAAACTTTTACATGGTCAATTAAACTATTGTTTACCACCTTAGATTTCTGCGTATCCCAGGCCCATTCTGTAGCATTCCCCAATGGTGGTTCTCCTGTATCTGTGGGCAAATACTTTTCTACTTCCGGCAACTTCAAGGGAAGACAGTCTTCATCGATCATTTTAGGCATTCCATCAACATAATATACCGGAAAAGGCTCACCCCAATAGCGCTGACGGCTAAAAACTGCATCTCTAAGCCGATAGTTAACTTTCCCTCTCCCCTGACCAATATTTTCCAACTCGGAGATTACTTTTTTAGTGGCTTGTTTATAATTTAATCCATTTAAAAACTCAGAATTGGTAATTATGGTCAATTCCTTATCTGCAAATGCTTCTTCGGATATATCTATACCTTCAAAAATATTAGGAATAGGGATATTAAAATGCTTTGCGAAATCATAATCGCGTTGGTCGCCACTTGGTACAGACATAACCGCTCCGGTCCCGTAGCCGGCTAAAACATAATCCCCAATCCAAATCGGTACTGATTCCTTGGTAAAAGGATGTTCAACAAATGCGCCCGTAAAAACACCAGTAATAGTTTTTACATCTGCCAACCTATCTCGTTCTGATCGTTTAGAAGTGATTTGAACGTAGGTCTCAACTTCCTCTTTCTGTTCTTCTGTGGTTATTTTTGATACCAATTCATGCTCCGGAGCAAGAGTCATAAAACTAACCCCGAAAATTGTATCCGGACGGGTTGTGAATACCTCAATGGGGTGAGAGATATAGTTATTGCCAGAAGGTATTGTATTAAAAGTAACCAAAGCTCCTACCGACCTGCCAATCCAATTTGCCTGGGCGTCTTTCAAAGACCGTGGCCAATCTACTTTTTGTAAATCATCGAGCAGGCGTTGTGCATACGCTGTAATACGCATGCTCCATTGAGTCATTTTTTTTCGTACCACAGGATGTCCACCACGTTCAGAGACTCCATCAACAATTTCATCATTTGCAAGAACAGTTCCAAGGGCGGGACACCAATTAACCTCTGTATCTGCTAAGTAGGTCAATCTGTACCTTAATAATAATTCTTCCCGTTTTTTTGAATTCAGCTCATTCCATTCTGCGGCAGTAAATGAAGGGGTATCTTCATCACAGGATGCGTTGATATTGGTATTACCTTCTTTTCTGAAAATTTCTATAAGCTGTTCTATTTCTTCAGCTTTATCCTTGCTTTTATTGTACCAGGAATTAAAAAGTTGAATAAATACCCATTGTGTCCATTTGTAGTAATATGGGTCAGAAGTACGAACTTCCCTGTTCCAGTCAAAAGAGAACCCAAGTTTATCCAGTTGCTCTCTGTATCTGGCTATATTGGTCTCTGTGGTAATAGATGGGTGTTGTCCGGTTTGTATGGCGTATTGTTCTGCTGGAAGTCCAAAGGAATCATAGCCCATCGGATGTAAAACATTAAATCCTTTATGTCTTTTATAACGGGCATAAATATCACTGGCAATATAACCTAAAGGGTGTCCAACATGAAGACCGGCCCCTGAAGGGTAGGGAAACATATCCAGAATGTAATACTTCTCCTTCTCTGAGCCATTAATCGCTTTAAATGTGTTTTTGTGGGCCCAATATCTTTGCCATTTAGCCTCAATCTCCCTAAAATTATAGCTCATAATTTTTGTTTATAACCGATACCGCGTAAAAATAAGTTTATTCAATTTACTTTCCTATTTTTACGTATTCATATCCCACTATGAGCAAATCTTTTGAACGCTATCAAAAACGCAAATTGATCTCTTCCTACTTTTCAGTGGTTTTGAGTATTGGGCTTGTGCTTTTTTTATTGGGTGTTTTAGGACTTTTAGTACTAAACACCAAAAAATTAGCAGATCATTTTAAAGAACAAATCAAGATATCCGTTTTCTTAAAGGACAATGCCAAGGAAGTTGAAGTTGATCAATTGCAGAAAAGCCTTGTAATGTCAGATTATACTAAATCTGCTGACTATGTCTCCAAAGAAGAGGCGGCTGAGCTGCACAGTGCTGAAATTGGTGAAAACTTTCTCGATTTCTTGGGTTATAATCCTCTTAAAAATTCAATTGATGTGGCGTTAAAAGCAGATTTTGTGTCCACAGAACAAGTAGAGGAAATTGCATCAGAATTGGCCAAAAAGGACTATGTAGAAGAAGTAAGTTATGATAAGCCTCTTATTGCCCTGCTTACAGATAATGTAAAAAGGATTTCCTTCTGGATATTAATAGCTAGTGCCGTTTTTACGCTTATTGCCGTTTTATTAATTAATAGTTCTATCCGCTTATCCATATATTCTAAACGTTTTATTATAAAAACAATGCAAATGGTAGGCGCTACAAAAAGATTTATCAGAAGGCCTTTTATTTGGACAAATATTAAATTAGGAATGCTGGGTTCATTATTAGCACTTATGGCATTGGGAATTGTTCTCTATTATGTTGACATGAATTTCCCGGAATTAAACCTTTTACAGGACTTTATGATATTGAGTATCCTTTTTGTAGGTGTTTTTGTTTTAGGTGTACTTATTTCATTAATAAGTACTTATTTTGCCACCCAACGTTTTCTTAATCTCAGAACAGATGATTTATATTATTAAATTTGCAGCATGAGCCAAAAGCAAAAAAATAAGCAAAGTCAGGCGCCAAAGCCCGAATTTATCTTCCAGAGAAGAAACTATCTCTTTATGTTTATAGGGCTTGCCTGTATGGCTCTTGGATTTATTTTAATGAGCGGAGGAGGAAGCGATGATCCTAATGTTTTTAATCCGGATATATATAACTTCAGAAGAATTCGATTGGCGCCAACATTAGTCCTAGTAGGTTTAGGGATCGAGATATATGCCATTTTATTAAATCCTCATAAGAAGAAAAACAATTAATTGGAAATCATAGACGCAATTATCCTCGGCATAGTCCAGGGATTAACAGAATTTTTACCTGTTTCATCCAGTGGTCATCTGGAATTGGGAAAGGCAATTTTAGGCGATAACTCTATCCCGGAGGAAAGCCTGTTGTTCACTGTGGTTCTGCATTTTGCCACTGCCCTAAGCACAATTGTGGTCTTTAGGCAAGACGTATGGGAAATTATCAAAGGATTATTTCAATTTAAGTGGAACGAGGAAACACGTTTTTCTTTAAAGATTGTTATATCTATGATCCCGGCTGCAACCGCGGGACTGTTGTTTGAAGAGCAGCTGGAAGGTTTTTTTGGCGGCAATGTAGCATTTGTAGGTTATATGCTTCTAATTACAGCTCTACTCCTATACCTTGCGGATAAGGCTAGAGAAACTGATAAAAAAGTAACAAATTTAAATGCTTTTGTCATAGGCGTTTCTCAGGCAATTGCCATATTACCGGGTATTTCCAGGAGTGGGGCTACAATATCCACTTCTGTATTGTTGGGTGTAGATAAGACAAAAGCTGCCCGATTTTCATTTTTAATGGTTGTACCCCTTATAATAGGTAAAATGGCTAAAGATATTATTGGTGGAGAACTCCAATTTCAAAGTGAGCAAACTATTGCTATGGGCGCAGGTTTTATAGCTGCTTTCATAGCAGGTTTAGCTGCATGTACCTGGATGATTCAACTCGTAAAAAAAAGCAAGTTAAGTTACTTTGCTATTTATTGTTTTGTTGTTGGATGTATTGCCATTGGTTTTGGCCTTTGGGGTTAAGTCCTTAATTATGTATCTTTTCACTTATATTTATTATCTTGAAAACCAAGGAAGATTTTTTGGAGGGACAACTTATTCTAATTGACAAGCCTTTAAATTGGTCTTCTTTTCAGGCCGTTAATGCTGTAAAATGGGCAATTAGAAAAAGTTACCAATTAAAAAAAATTAAAGTAGGCCATGCCGGAACTTTAGACCCCCTCGCCACTGGACTTTTATTAATTTGCGCGGGGAAATTTACGAAGCGGATTCATGAATTTCAAGGTATGCCAAAAGAATATGAGGGTACCATAACATTAGGTAGTTCAACCCCTTCTTACGACCTCGAGACAGAAGTGGATAATGTATATCCAACAGATCATATCACTAATGAATTAATTCATAAGACAAAAGCTTTGTTTCTCGGACAGATCGCTCAAAAACCTCCTATTTTTTCAGCTTTGAAAAAAGATGGAAAGCGCATGTATGAATATGCAAGAGAAGGTAAAGAATTGGAGATAAAAGCCCGGTTTGTTGAAATTTTGGAATTTGAGATTTTAGATATAAATCTGCCCGAATTACGATTCAGAATACAATGTAGTAAAGGCACATATATAAGATCCATCGCACATGATTTTGGAAAAGCATTAAATTCCGGAGGCCACTTATCATCCCTTAGAAGAACCAAAATAGGGGATTATAACGTAAATAATGCGGTGACACCGGCAAGTTTTAAAGAAATGATGAATGTTTAACAGCTTTAAAATGAGCTATTGAGTGAAATATATTATTAAAAATTTGGTTATAGCAATATGGACCTGAATCGAAGTCAGCTTTCTCTTATAATTACCTTCTTCTCTCTTTCGATAGTGATATTGTTACTTTTTAATATTCACTTGGGAACTAAGGAACAGGAAGAGTATATCATTGAACTGAGTTTGGCCGACGAGGAGCTTGAAAAAATAATTGAAGAATTGGAAAGGCAGGAAGAGATGGCAAAAGCGGATCCCATAAAAAGTCATATGGCTTTTAACGAAACAGCCAAATCTAGCTTGGAAGAACCGGAACCTCTAAAAACACTTGAAGAAATATTAGAAGAAAAAGAAGCTTCGATGGATGAAGATGAATTCAAAGAATTTTTGAATTCAGATTCCGGTTATGCTGCCAGCCTTAAGGATCTCGTAAAAAAAAGAGAGGAAAAAAAACAACAACTAGAGGAAGCTGAGGCAAAGAAAAAAGAATTCACAAATAAGTTTGAAAAAAGAAAGACTTCCATTTCATTTTCATTAGTTGGTCGTGATAATTCTTTACTTCCGCCACCTATTTACACCTGTATTGAGGGTGGTAGAGTTGTGGTGAATATTGAAGTAGATGCTTCAGGCAATGTTATTGACGCTAATTTTAATGCAAAAAGCTCTAATACATCCAATGGATGCCTTGTGGATAACGCTATTTCCTATGCCCTTAAGGCAAAATTTAGTTCAGCCTCAAGAGTTACACAAAAAGGAACTATAACCTACCTATTTCAAAGTAAGTAATTCCATTAGATCATCCAGGATATTTTGCCCTTTGTCTTTATTATACCAAAGCTGTAAATCTTGTTTAAATTCAGGCGTAAGTTCCCCGTTTTCTTTTTTATAAACTTCGACCATTTTAGTAGCCTTTGTCGGTCTTGGGCCCCAGGAATTTAAAACTTTCAAACGTTGTTCATCAAGCATGATGAGTTTGGGAATAGACAATGTTCCGTTTGTTCGAAAAAGATCCATGAGCTCCAGGTTTTCATCCCGCAATGCAACTTTGAAAGTGATTTTAGCAGCTGATTCTGCTATTTTATTCATTACAGGTATTGAAGGAGCAGCATCGCCACACCAACTTTCTGTTAAAACGAGCCATAAAACTGGTTTCTCCCATTTTCCAATTCTTTTTTTTGCAGAGTCTGGCAATTTAAGTGTTTTATCCCATCGCTTCATACGCTTACTATTTAATTGCGTATAGTCTATAAGGGATTCTTTTTGTTCTGGGCCCGTAGTTCTGCCCTTTGAGGCTAATTCATCTATAAAATTTCGATAATCTTCATAAGTAAAGGCACCGGACAGTGCAGATTGAATTAGTTTTTCTTGCAGTATTTGATCTTCCGTATTTTTCATTTGCCCATAGTCGTATAAAGTTTAAAAACCCAACAATATTTTACTTTAAATTGGTCTTTTTTTGATCATCCCTCATCTCGTATCATAAATAATATTCATTACCAGAAAGGGGTTAGGAGCAATTTAGATGCCCCATATAATAACTTAAAGCCTGCCATCTTCATTCGCATTCTTTGAAATATAAATGCTATAAGTTTTCCGGATTTATAGCCAGGCTCCTAAAAAGCTTAGCCTTTTCAGCTAAATATTTATTCTGCACTTCATTTTGCTTAAGCTCAGAATCTATAAGTTTATTTTCCCTGTTATTAATTAAAAACAATGAACTCTCGCCAAATAAAAATTTGCGTTCCTCTGCGTCTACCAACCTGGAATAATCTGCAACAATATTTCGAATAAGATAATCCTGTTTATTAAAAGAATCAAGGGCCGCATAAATTGCCAATACCTTATTCCCTATTTCTATTTGGGCATTGTCTATCTCATATTGAGTGTTCTCCATTTTAAATTTGGCCAGCTTCAAATCCCCTCTTTCCTTTCTAAGAAACAACGGGAACCTAAATTTGACACCTCCCTTATATTGTTGTGTCTCAAAAGAACTTATAAGATCAGGGGTTTCCGTTAAAAAGTTGTACTCAAGATCAATCTTTGGCAATAATTTATTGGCCTTTAACCTTTTATCTACTTCTAGCCCTGCCAGTTTATAGCCTAACGATTTTAGTTTGGGGTGTTTTTCAAGGGAAAAGCTATCCAATGGTTTTCCCAAAATTTCTAACGTAATATCCACCTCACCATTAACATCTAAATTAGGAATTACATTGGGTTGTAACTCCATTGGAATATTATTGTCTAACCAAAGGAAATTTGATAGTTCCAAAGATTTATTTGTAAGGTTTACTTTCGCTTGTTCTAAATTTAATTGCCTATCCAGAACGGCAATTTTTGCTTCAACTGTATCAATTGCCGCAATTTCCCCTGCTTGAGAGCTTTTCTTAATCCCTTTAAAACGTATTTTGGCATTCTGCAGGAAATTGCTGAAAGTTTCTTTGTTTTTATAGGCCAGTACCCAATCAAAATAAGCCATTGAAGCTTTGAATAAAATTTGGTTAACCAGCAAGTCCCTGTCTGCATTTGTTTGCTCTCTAAAAAATCGAGCTTTTCGCAATGTAGCCATACGCTCATTAATCCATAAACCCTGTATTACGGAAATAGAAATACCGGCACTATAAAGTCCGTCTACGGGCGTGTTCTCAGACGGATTTAAAAACTGTCCTTCATTTTGTTCAAAGCTGCCTTTAAGTTCAATTCCATACCAGGTGGGTATTTTAAAGGTCGCATTAAACCTGTCATAATACTCCACACCTTTAAATTGTTTGCGGTCATAGTCTACTTCTATTTTTGGATCAAAACCGCCTCTTGATTTCATAAGACTTGCCTGTCCAATACCAATTTGCAATTCGGCTTGTTTGGCTATAGGGTGGTATTTCTTTACATAACCCAAATATTCCCTAAAATTTAGAATAAGCGTATCCTGTTCCTGCGCAAAAAGGAAAGAGGTAATAAAAAAAGTAAGTAAAAGGCAATACTTTTTCATGCTACTTATTTTCTTTTTTGGCCATTGAATTTTTAGGCTGATAATAATTTGGTGGAAATCCGTTAAGCTGTCTCCAAAGCTCAAACCATATAGGCACATCCTCCAATAGAGCAATCGTATAAGCACCGGAACCCACACGTATATCTTTTGGCCATGGATGATCTGCGGGATCTGGGGCAAGCAAAATTCTGTACTTTCCATTATCGCTAATGAAAGTCTCTATTGCTACAACCTTGCCCCCATAAGTCCCAGAGGAAATATTGGGCCATCCGCTAAAAACAATTGCCGGCCAGCCATCAAACTGTATTCGAACTTCTTCATCCAAATGCATTAGTGGAAGATCTATTGGTTCTACAAAAGTCTCCACCGCCATATCGTAGTCAGAGGGCATTATACCGACCAAAGGGTCTCCTTCTTTAAATGTCTCACCAACACCTGCCACAATTGCTTTATTTATGAAGCCATTTTGAGGTGCTTTTATGTAATACATATCATTCCTCATACTATAATTAGTAAATTCATTTTCCAATTTTGTTACTTGTGCCTCAGAATCAAATTGATTGGATTGCGCGGTAAACATATCACTTTGAGCTTTGGATATTTTATCTGTATACTCGGCATTCACCCGACTCGTTTCTACCTTAGCATTGATAACCTCATTTTTAGTAGCGAGTAATTTGTTTTCCTGCGAGATTAGTTTAGCTTGGGTTTCCTGTAGTTTCAGCTTTTTTTCTTCAACATCTGTAACTGCTTTTAAACCTTCGTTTTGCAGTTGCACAACCCTATTATACCGTCTTTCAGCAATACTAATATTTGTTTTTGCAGCTTCCAGATCAATACTGTCACTTTTAACTTTCAATTTCGCCTGAATCAATTTATTTTCAGTCTGCTGATATTTTAAATTTCTTTCATTAATCAAAGCATCGATCTGGTTATTGAGCGCCTTGACCTTTCCTTCATAAGAGACAACAGCATTTGATTTTGCAACTATTTGTTGACCGGTACGTTCCGCCAGTTTAGGGTCGAAGTACTCATTTTTAATTTCTGAAATAAATAAAATGGTATCTCCTTTTTTTACATAATCTCCTTCCTGTACAAACCATTTCTCTATTCTACCAGGAATGGGGGACTGAATGGTCTGAGGCCTTTGATCGGGCTTTAAAGTAGTAAGGTATCCAGTGCCTGAGACATTTTGGGTCCAGGGTAAGAATAGAACGATTAAGCCTGTAAACGCGAAAATCAAAAGGAAGCGATTAAAATGCTTATAATGCCGCGTATGAAAGACTTCCCGGGCGGAACTAAATTGCGCCAAATTCACCTTTTGGTTTAATTTATTTGGAGATATATTCAGCATGTCTTTTAACTTTCGTTTATAATTTTACCTTTTTCCATTGTGATAATTCTTGTACAATGTTTTTTCCAATCGTCATTCTGACTAATCACAACCAACGCCCAGGGTCTGGTTTTACCTGAGAGGAAATCCATAATTTCCCGGGTTTCTTCCGTATCAAACTGATCCAACGGGTCTTTGAGAATCAACAACCTGGGTTTTCTAACTATACTGCGTGCCAGAACAATTTTTTTAGAGATGACATAAGGTATTTGCTGCCCTTCAGGATACAACATTGTCTTTAGACCATAAGGTTGTTCCTTTACAAAATTTTTCAAGCCCGCCTTTTCCAGTGCCCAGTATACATCCTTATCGGAGATGTCTTTATCGCCAAAAGTTATATTTTCCAAAATACTACCTTCAAAAGGAGACTCTTCGGTTAGAGACTGGCCTAAATGTGAGCGGTAATAGTTTAAATTAATTGATTTTAAAGAAACATCATTAACAAAAATATCACCTTGATCAGGCTCTATTATACCGGCCACTAGCCGAAGTAAAGAAGACTTGCCAGATCCACTACCTCCCTGAATCAAGATGCTGCATTGGGGCGTTATTTTTAATGAAACACCGTCAATAATATGTTTGTTTCTTCCGGGGACATTATAACTGATATCTTCCAGTTCAACCAGAAAACTTTCATCATCCTCAAATGGTTTTTCACCATGCTGTGGCTCCAATTCTTTGTCCACTACCTGGCCTAACTTTTCCAGTGAGGTGAGTAAATCGTAGAGCGTTTCCAATCCCAAAATCAATTTTTCTACTGAGCTTATCACCAATAAGATAATGATTTCGGCTGCAACAAATTGTCCAATATTCATCTCCTGATTAAGGACAAGAATCCCACCTATAAGCAGTAAGCCGAGGGTTACCAGAACTTTAAAACCAATCATTTGAATAAACTGAATCACTAATATTCTAAAGTGACTTTCCCTGGCGCTAAGATAGTCAGAGACTAAAACGTCCGTTTTGTTCATTGCTAAATTGGTTTTACCAGACAGCTTAAAACTAACTATTGACCGCGCTACCTCCTGTATCCAATGTGCAACTTTATATTTATTTTTTGATTCATCTAAACTGGTCTCCATCCCGCGTTGCGCAGTAAATTTGAAGACAATATATATTAGTAGCAATAGTAGAATTCCATAAATAATAAAAAAAGGATGATAAAATGAGAGCAACAATAAACCAAGAATTATCTGAAGTAGAGCTGCCGGGAAATCAATTAAAATTTTAGAAAGTCCTTTCTGTACATTTAGGGTATCAAAAAAACGATTAGCTAACTCCGGGGGATAGAAGTTAAGTAATTGGTTCATCTTTATTTTTGGGAACCGATAGGCAAACTCAAATGCAGATCTTGTAAATATTTTTTGCTGTACATTTTCAATAATCCTTATTTGCATTAATTGCAGGACACCAACAAAAGCGACAGCCAAGGTTACAAGTATTACCAATATTATCCAGGAAGTACTCACCTGGGCGCCTTGTATAAGGTTTATTATGGCTTGTATTCCCAATGGAAGGGATAAATTGACGATACCTGCAAATATAGCATAGTAAAATACCTGAAGAATATCTCTCTTGTCCAGCTTTAATAGTCCTATTAAACGCTGCCAGGCACTAAGGATATTTTTAGCCATTATATTAAACGTTTAAGGCATTAAAAGTCAGGTGCTTTAAGTATTCTGTAGGCTTGATTTTACCATTGCAACTTGTTAAAGAAGCAAAATGATCCATCAAAAAATGCTGGTGTAAGGCACCTTCAATAATGGTGCTGGCAAGACTTGAGGAATACGGATAATCTGCATTAACTTCATTTATCATTAGGCTCATTCTATTGACAAGCCTTTTGTAAATAACGAAATACCCTTCCTTATTTTCCTGATCTACTTCTTTTGTTAGGTAAGACTTCGAATATTCATTAATCACGATTTTATTTAGCAATACTTCGTTAATATGGGTAAAGGCCAAATCTATTTCTGTTGCTTTTGTCATGATTTCAATGGCTCTTTCCAGCTTTGCATTAGCATCGGGGATACTATTTGTTGCAAAAACTAACTGATATTCAAGCCAACCCCAATACCAGGAAGCCAGATAAAGCAATAGTTTATGTTTATTTTCAAAATATCGATAAATGGAACTTTCATTGGATCCAATTTTTAGACCCAATTTTTTAAATGTAAAGCTCTCAAATCCGATATCATTAATCATTAGAATACTGTCTTCAACAATTCGTCTCCCAAGACTAGAGGACTCGGGATCTTTGACATACAACTTATCATTAATTGTAATTTTTACGGACTGTAATAATTTTTCCATTGATATAATTTTAAAAATCGATCAAATATAATAGTAATACTATTAATATATAATAGTTTAACTATTTTTTAACCATAGTGTTACTAATTTTAAATAAATATTGATAGCCACCAAATAACAAATCAGTATTAATTCAATTCAGATTTATGCCATATCTTTATATAAAAGATCAGGACTAATGCAAACTCACAGATGTGGCTGGTGTTTGGGTAATAAACTTTACGAAGCTTATCACGATGAAGAATGGGGCGTGCCGGTAAGAGATGATGCTACATTATTCGAATTCCTTGTGCTTGAAACATTTCAGGCCGGGTTAAGCTGGCTTACCATACTTAAGAAACGGGAAAATTTTAGGAAAGCTTTTGACAATTTTGATTATAAAAAAATTTCAACCTACAAACAATCCAAAATTGACGCTTTATTACAGGATGCCGGTATCATTCGAAACAAACTTAAAATTAAGGCTACAGTAACCAATGCCCAGGCATTTCTGCAGGTACAGAAAGAATTCGGAAGTTTTAGCGCTTATATATGGGGTTTTGTAAATGGTGAACCTATAAAAAATAGTTTTGTAGATCATAGAGATAATCCCGCAAATACAGCACTTTCGGATGTTTTGAGCAAGGACCTAAAGAATCGGGGTTTCAAATTTGTTGGCAGTACAGTGGTATATGCCCATATGCAGGCCACAGGAATGGTAAATGATCACGAAGTAAATTGTTTTAGATATGAGGAGGTATAGGAGTTTACTATTATTAATATTGGTCTTATTTCAGTTTTCAATAGTTAATTCTCAGGTGAAGGTTGAGCGGGAACACCGTATTAAAAAAAATCAATTTCCTGAAACTGCACATGATTTCATCAAAGAGAAACTGCAGGATGCTAAAAGGATTCGTTTTTATAAAGAAACTGATACCGCAAAAATTAGATATGAAGCCAAGTTTAAAAAGGATAAATTGTATTATAGTATTGAATTTGATCAATCCGGTAAACTTGAGAATATTCAAATTCTAATTAAGGAATTAGATGTCCCTGAGGATTCATGGGCACAGATCACAAAGTTCCTGAATGAAAAGTTTATTAAGTTTAAAATCAGAAAGATTCAACAACAGTATCCAATTACCTCTGCTGAATCTGCCGAAACTACTTTAAATAGTGCATTCCAAAATCTTTTGATTCCTTCCTTAAATTATGAATTAATGGTGCGGGGTAAAATACAGGATGACCATGCGGATTTTGAAATATTATTTGGAGCGGAGGGAGATTTTATAAAAATGAGAGAATCTCTTCCGGCCAACTATGATCATGTCCTTTATTAATCAGGAATAAACGATTTCTACTTGCTCCTATGAGATTCGGTAAAATACAACCTATACTATAATTATTCTTGTTGTTATTCCGTTGTCTAAAGATATCATATACTAAACTTGGTGGATTAAAATAGATTCCTCTTTCTTAGGACACTAAATGCCGTTATGCAATAGTTTTAGGAATTCTTTCCTTGGAATTTCTTCAGCCCCCAAGCTTGCCAAATGTCTCGTATAAACCTGACAATCTATGAATTTATAGTTCTGTTCTTCAAGGTCCCGGGTCAATTTAATAAATGCAAATTTGGACGCATTGCTCACCTTAGAAAACATACTTTCACCGCAAAATACGTGTCCCAGATCAATACCGTAAAGGCCACCTACTAATTTCTTATCTTCCCAAACCTCATAGGACCTGGCAAACCCCAGATCATGCAATCGTAAATAGGCCTCTTTCATATTATAAGTAATCCAGGTACCTTCCTGCCCCATTCTCTCTATTTTGGCACAGGCTTCCAGAACTTCCTTAAAGCATTTATTCCTGGTTAAAGTGAACCTCGTGCCCGACAAAATTTGTCGCATACTTTTAGAAATTCTAATCTTATGAGGGAATAAGACCATCCTGGGATCCGGGCTCCACCATAAGATCAAAGAATCGTCATTAAACCAGGGAAATATCCCTGATTTATATGCCAATAATAATCTTTCATGAGATAAATCCCCGCCAACTGCCAGTAAACCATCGGCATTAGCATTATCTGCCGGAGGAAACTCTAACAGGTCTGTTAAAAAGTAGATATCGCTATTCTTATTTTTCAAGTTTAACAGTTCTTAAAATTACCCGTCAACTTAAAAATAATCTGCAGCTGAAAAGGGCTTCTATCTAAAATGGCAGATCGTCATGATCTTCTTCATTTAGTTCTTCTGCCGGTTCAAATGCCTCAATTGGAGGCACCGGTGGTATTCCACTTTCCCCTTGATCGGATTGTAAAGATTCTATTCGCCATCCTTGAACAGAATTAAAATATTTAACCTCCCCTTGAGGGTTCGTCCATTCTCTTCCTCTTAGGTTAATGCTGATTTTTACAGTTTCTCCAACATTATGCTTATTAAGCAAGTCACATTTATCCTGAACGAATTCTACCAATATATGTTGGGGATACTGTTCTTCAGTAGTAATAACCACCTCTCTTTTTCTAAAACCGTTATTACCAAAGGTTTTAGTCTCATCAATCATTTTAATTTTTCCTTGTACTTCCATTTAAATCAGTATTTATTAGCAATACTTTCCATGCCGAAAGTATCTTATTATTATCTAAATATTCTCTTGTTATTCTTTGTAATTCTTTTGAATCCTTGTTTTTGACAATTGACCGAATTTGATCATTTGTCGCTATAAATTCTTCGATATCATTTTTATCCGGAATTCTTTCAACATTTCCTAATAAGCCCAAATCGTTCCCTGTAAGCATTTCTATTAATCTTATTTCTTCAGGTATATTATCAACCCCTATTCCAAGCTTGGAAAGTGGTTTTGGAACCTCAAACATGCCCTTATTAGCCCTGCTATACCAATTACCTCCCATTCGGGCAACCTGATCAATCTTAAATTGGTCTATTGAGCCGTTTTCATCTAAAATGGATTCATGGATGTGCATTTTGACAACTTCTGCAAAAACCAAATTACCTGCTCCTCCTTTCTTGCCTAACGCCTCAACCTTTATTACTTTACATTCAAACTGGACAGGAGATTCTGCAACCCTGAGTGGTTTAACCAAATCTGAGTCTAACATGGTTAATCCAGCCTTTGTAAATTCATTTACCTCCTGACCATATTCTGTACTAGTCAAAGACATTTGCTGAACCAGTTCGTAATTTACAATATTGATAACCACTTCTTTTATTTTAAGCACATTATTTAGTGTATGCTTAGTAGTATTATCCCGTACTCTTCTGGCGGGTGAGAATATCAATATAGGTGGATTAGCGCTAAATACATTAAAAAAACTAAAGGGTGAAAGGTTTGGAATCCCTTTTTCGTCAATAGTACTTGCAAAAGCTATCGGCCTGGGTCCAACCGCACCTAAAAGGTAAGAGTGTAACTGCCCGGTAGTAATCTCAGAAGGTATTAGGGATATAGCTTTTTGCATCAAAACAAAGGTATATAAATTGTACCCCATTTAAAACTTTAACTCGCTTGTAGAACACAACATTTTAGGCCAATTTCAGTTATCTTTAATGCTAATTAACCGAAAGGATGAATTTTAATTCCCAAAAGAAGACTTCTAATCTATTTCTATTAATAGCATCTTTTGTTATTGTAAGTCTCATTCTTTGGAATACCAATAGTTTTTTTAAAAAATTCAAGGAAGAAGAGCGCCATAAAATGGAGATATGGGCTACAGCTCAGTCCGAATTATTGCAGTCTTCAGAGGACAGGGATCTGGGAAATCTACACGTTAAAATCTTTCAAAACAATACCTCGACTCCAATGATTCTGGTAAATATGGATGGATCCATAAGAACCAACAACATGCAGGAAGAATTAGTTGTTGATACTATTTATTTAAAGAAAAAGATAAAAATATTTGAAGCAGAAAATACACCTATTTCTATTGATTATAACGATCAGCAATTAGCTACACTCTATTACGGTAATTCAGAAGTTTTAAATAAATTAAAATATTACCCTATTGCCCTTTTATTAATTATATTTCTGTTTGCTGCAGTTATCTTCTTTTTCTTTAAAACCAATAAAGCATCTGAACAAAACAAACTATGGGCGGGAATGGCAAAGGAAACTGCCCACCAGATTGGCACCCCGCTAACCTCTCTTCTTGGTTGGAATGAACTATTGAAGAGCGAACAAGTAAACCCGGAAATTACCAAAGAAATTGAGAAAGATATTGGAAGATTGCAGAACATAACAGACCGTTTTTCTAAAATAGGTTCACTCCCCAAACTTCAAGAACACGACATTGTTAAAGAAACCAGGAGTGCCTTTGAATATCTAAAACTCAGAAGTTCTAAACTTATTCATTTTACTTTTACTTCTAAGGTTGAACAACTTCCAGTCCTATTAAACCGTTCATTATATAATTGGACCATTGAAAATTTGGTCAAAAATGGGATTGACGCCATGAAAGGCAAAGGTAATATTGCCATCGAAATTGTTCCGGACGGCAAATATGTCAATATATTAATTACAGATACAGGACA
Organism: uncultured Eudoraea sp.; assembly: GCA_965364275.1. Taxonomy (GTDB): domain Bacteria; phylum Bacteroidota; class Bacteroidia; order Flavobacteriales; family Flavobacteriaceae; genus Eudoraea. Next base: position 35,042 of record CBDTVT010000004.1, read on the forward strand.
TGGAATAGCGAAAGGAGACTTCAATTCCATTTTTAATCCTGGTTACACCTCAAAAAAACGTGGCTGGGGTTTAGGGTTATCCCTTGTTAAAAGAATAATTGAGGAGTATCATAAAGGAAAGGTAAAAGTACTTTCTTCTAGCAAGGAAGGGACTATAATGCAGATATCAATAAAATCAGATCAGCGATAATGGCAAAAGAAAAATTAGTTGTTATTAAAGAGGCCGACATAACGAATAATTGCCCCGAATGCTTTAATCAGGACATGAAAATCACGTTTTTTCAAAAGCACTTATTTGGAAGGCTTTATCACAAGGTTACCGCAAAGGTTAGTCATCAAATTAAATGCAATACTTGTGAAAGCATTATTTATCCCGTTAACTGGACAGAAGATATAGAACGAATTTTTGAGTATTACCAAAAAATGGTCAAGCCGGAAAAAGCGAGCACAAAATTCACTGTATTATTTTATATTCTTGTACTGTCACCTGTTGTTATTGCCGGGGTATTATTCTACCTATTCCAAAGCGGTATTATTTCATTTTAGAACGGATTTTCACAGCAATATCTTCAAATTCTTCTGGTGACAATTCAATTTTGTTCATAAAGGTTGCATCTGCCATCTTATTTAAGGGAATAAGATGTACATGCACATGGGGCACTTCCAAACCAATTACTGTAATGCCCACCCGTTTACAGTCCATAGCCGATTCAATAGCCTTACCCACTCTTCTGGAAAACGCCATTAACCCTAAATATTCAGCTTCCTCCATATCCATTATTTTATCTACTTCATTCTTAGGTACACATAGAGTATGCCCCTTTGCATTGGGATTAATGTCCAGGAAGGCAAAAAAATTATCGTCTTCGGCAATTTTGTAAGATGGTATATCGCCATTTATTATTTTAGTAAAAATACTTTCCACAATCAATTATGAGTTAAATAAAAAATCCTATCAATATTGACAGGATTAAATATAAAGAATTAAAGTTTTTTAATTCCTGCTTATTTCAAGAATATCAAATTTTAGCGTACCATTTGGTACTGTTATTTCGGCAACGTCGCCCACTTCTTTACCAAGAAGGCCTTTGCCGATTGGTGAAGTAACAGAAATTTTTCCGGACTTTAAATCAGCTTCACTTTCCGCTACAAGTGTGTAGCTAATTACCATACCATTTTGTTGGTTCTTAAGTTTTACTGTTGAAAGCACTAATACTTTGGAAGTATCTAGTTGAGATTCATCAATTAATCTGGCATTGGACAAAGTTTCCTCCAGTTTAGAAATTTTTAATTCTAGTAATCCCTGTGCTTCCTTAGCCGCATCATATTCCGCATTTTCAGATAAATCACCTTTATCTCTAGCGTCAGCGATTGCCTGTGAAGACTTTGGCCTTTCAATATCCCTCAGGTGATTTAATTCTTCTTTGAGTTTTTTTAATCCTTCAGTTGTGTAATAAGACACATTACTCATAACTTCCTTATTTATTGAACATAAAAAACATGCCCAAAATCATTAAATAATAAATCCTACGAAAACGCAGGATTAGTTTAAACTATCATTTTGATGTAACTAATTTAAGGTAAACACATTAAGTGGAGTTATTCATCAAAATGAGGTTTAACTGATAAGAAAATCCCCTTTTTTAGAGAGGATTTAACGCAAAGATACATATTTTTTGTTCAATTTTGTTTAAGATATCTTAATTGAATCTCATTATTATATGAAAAGAATATGCCTTTGGTTAATTTTTATTTTACTTCTTGCCTGTAGTAAAGATGAAGAAAACCGGAATCCTTATTTACCGGAAGTTGGTTTCAGATTTGAAGCTAATCTTAATTTACCGTTATATAGTCCTTTAACCAACACAGGAAATGCAATATATATTGGAAACCAGGGCGTTGGAATAAGGGGTGTTTTTGTCATCAATAGGGGTTTTGACCAATTTTTTGCCTGGGAAGCCAGTTGCCCAAATCATGCTCCAAACGCGTGTTCTACAATGGATCTTAATAGTCAAACTGTAATTTGTTCATGCGAAGATTTTGAATATAGTTTGTTTACCGGACAACAATTAGACAGGCCTGATGACGGGAAACAATATTATGACCTTTTATTTTACAACACTTCATTTGATGGAACAACAGTTGTAATTTCCAACTGAGAACAAAGTTTCACATCCTAAATTACTATTAGATAAGCTTAGAAGTTAAATGTCGCTCCTAATAAAAAGTTTATCCCGGCCTGTGGATAATACCCGGCACCTTCTATGGTAGTTATTGTTCCCGGGTTGGAAAAATCATCATCATAGGTAAAAAAGTAACCGTTGGATACATATTGGGCGTCAAAAATATTATTAATCAGCCCTGTGAGTACGATGCTTTTTATAAATGAATTTGTATTGAAAGTGTATTGTATATTAAAATCTGTTTGTGAATAGTCCTCAAGAACAGAGCCTTCCGCATCAATATTTCCCATAAATTGTTTTCCAACATATTTTGTAAGTAACGAAATTTGAAATTTTTTATTTGGCAAGTAGCTAAGAATGTTACCTACCACAATGTCAGGAGAGTAAGCAATATTGGTATTCCCCAAGTTTTGTAACTCCCCATCTCTCTGAAAAAGAAAATCAATATTTTTATTTGTGCTCAGTGCTATATTGGGTTGTAGTTTAAAGCGCTTACCAATGCCTATACTGGCATCAACTTCAAGACCAAGGCGATAACTGTCACCAACATTTGCCCGGAGTGGGGCCCCTACATCATTAAGTTCTCCGGTTAATACCAACTGATCTTTATACCTCATGTAATAAATATTGGTGCTTACCTGAACAGAAGGTGAGACATACCGCCAACCCAGTTCAAAATCATTCAGTTTTTCTGGTTTAGGATTGCCATTCTCATAATCATTCCTATTAGGTTCACGATTAGCTACTGCGAAGGAGAGATAAAAATTATTTGCATTATTAAGATCATAGGTGACACCAAGTTTAGGATTAAAGAAATTAAACGTATCATCTACCATTCCAGTATCAACACCGTTTGCCTTGTATCCTACATTTCTAAATTGTAAATCTCCAAAAAGTCTCCAATTTTGAGCAATCTCATAATTTAATTTTCCAAACACATTGAAGTCTGTTTTTTTGGAATCATCATCGTAATATCTATCCCTAATCATACTATTTCCTGCAAAACGTGCCCAGATTACTTCGCCAAAATGATCTCCTTTATAGGAATTCCATCCTCCACCAATGATAAGGTTTATTCTGTCTTTTTGATATTTGGCTGAAAATACAGTTCCGTAAAAATCATTATCAAGCCAACGGCGACGGATTAAGTCTGTGGTATTCACTACCTCTCCATCAACCACTATTGGTGAAAATCCATAGGTTGCAAAATCATCATCCTCTCTGAACTGTTCAAAGTAACCGCGTCCTTTGGTATAATGAAATGCAATATTTGTGCTCCATAAAGGTGATATAGTCTCATTCCAAAGTAGCTGAAAATGATCTTGCTTATAATTATCTTCCTCCTTATCATAAAATTGGGTATTCCCATTTTCATCCGTATATATTCCGGCCGGGTTAAAAGTCCTGTCAGTGGCAAGAGTTTCTGCATCAATGCCAAACCATGACTGGTAAGTAACTTCGTGTCCCCCGAAGAGGAGTGCTTTAATTAATGTATTATCATCAACATAAGAACCTTGTAAAAAATAGGAATCCAGTTCAGCAGAAGCCCTGTCAATATAGCCATCAGATGTTATTCTGGATAATCTCCCGGAAATTTCAATGTGTTCATTTAACATTCCTGTACTGAACTTAATATTGTTACGCAGGGTATTAAAGCTGCCATAGGAAGATGAAATTTGTCCATAGGCTTCCAACGAGGTAGCATCCGTCAATATATTTAAACTTGCCCCAAAAGCCCCCGCGCCATTTGTTGATGTTCCAACTCCCCGCTGTAATTGCAGGTTTTCTGTGGAAGATGCAAAATCGGGCAAGTTCACCCAAAACGTTCCCTGCGATTCAGAATCGTTATAAGGTATTCCATTAATAGTAACATTAACCCGGGTAGCATCACTTCCCCTAACGCGTATACCTGTATAACCTACTCCGGCCCCGGCATCTGAAGTTGTTACGACAGCGGGTAAAAAATTCATAAGAACAGGGATGTCCTGCCCTAGATTCCTTGGCATTATTTCATCCTTTTCTAAATTGGAAAACGTTACAGGAATTTCTTGAGTAACCCTTATTGCAGAAACAAAAACCTCATCCAACACAATTTTTTTGAGGGTCGTGGTATCAGATTCTTGTTGTTGAGCATAAATTTTTGCGCCAATACAAATCAAGATAAAAAATGTAATAACAGCCTTCATTCGTAGTTCAAGACGAATAAGAGGGGTTCTATTCTAATTTTTATGATTTTTTTTCCTGAAGAGACAGGAATAAATCCAAATGGCGACTTTCGCCTCCCTTAGCAGCATTACCTGCCCAGGTTCCTTGGGTATAATCTCAGCTTATCCTGAAAGCATTGTAAAAATCGTGTTTAGTGTAACCAGATTTATAGAATACCTTTTGTCAGGAGTTCGCACCCCTTTTGAGATGAAACAAAGTTACGATGGTAGTTCCATCTTTCATAATAAAAGCTCCATAATTAAAATTGGATATAATAAGAAAAAATCCTTATCTCCAAAAGAACATTTCACCTTAAACTAAGTTACCTGATGTGTTGGCTTTAAAAGGTCGTTCACCGTTTTTACCGGATTAAATGTGAATAAGGGAACTTCAACAAATATTGTATTCCAAAAGGCCATCGCCCCATTCCAAAGTCCTGGTAATTCAAGGGCCTTTAGTTCTTTACCATTTTCCGTTTTTCTGCTGATAAAACCCTGTTTGGTATCAACAAAGTTCAAGAGGTTATACTTCTCACCTCTAAAATTTCTGACTCCACAGACAAGGTCGACCGGGTTAAAATGCGTTGAATTCTTTAAAATAGCCATCTGGCTTTCATCAGAGGCATCCACCTGTGCAGATTCTACGATTTGTAGCGAAATATGATCATATGCGTCTCTTATCCAGAAAGGACCTCCACCTGGTTCACCTTCATTCTTAACCATCCCACAAATACGGATGGGTCTGTTGATTTTATCTTTTAATATTTCCAATTGCTCTGCGATACTAAAACTTGAAAAACTCTCTAAAAATCTAACATTGAGATCATTTTCTAAAAATGTTTTTATTTCGTGCAATTGTTCACCATTAATGTCATTTCTATCCAGCTGATCCGCATAGGCAAATGCATTTTGTTGTACTTCCAGAAGCAAGCCGGCAAGCACTTTTTTGCTAATTGCGAGTTCAGCTTCGTGTGTAGGTACTACTACATTATCAATATTTTTAATAAAGATAATATCTGCATTTTGTTCATTTAAGTTCTCAATAAGTGCTCCATGGCCACCAGGTCTAAATAATAATGAACCGTCATCCTTCTCAAATGGTTCATTATCCGGAGTTACGGCTATAGTATCTGTAGAAGGTTTTTGATTTGAATATGTAACTTCAAATTCCGTTTTTGTAGCTTTTGATACCCTGGGACCAACGACTTCAAATTCTTTTGAAA
>CBDTVT010000005.1:0-35086 GCA_965364275.1 uncultured Eudoraea sp.
GCAGAAGACGGCATACGAGATAGAAATTGCCACAGATATGCTGTTCACTTCAGTTATTGAATCTGCCAGCGATGTTATTTTTAACACTTATTTGCCGGAAAGTCTGCAGGAAGAAACCACTTATTACTGGAGAATAAAACCAAAAAATTCTTGTGGGGAAGGAACTTTTGGCCCGCCATTCAGCTTTACTACTATAACAATCAGTTGCGACATAGAAATAGCTAAAGACATACCCGTAGAAATAACCTCTATAGGTACACCAACAGTAATTTCTAAAATCACATTCTTAAATGATTTGCCGATAACGGATGTAAATGTAGGTTTGGAATTAGAGCATAGCTTTCTGGCAGATCTGATAATTAGTATTACATCGCCCCAGGGTACACAAGTTATTTTAACTTCCAACTCTTGTGGGGAATTGGAAAATATTGATGCCGTTTTTGATGATGACGGAGATGCTTTTATCTGTGGTGGCGGAGCGGCGGCAATTAATGGTACAGTAAGCCCCTTGGGTTCATTAGCCTCCTTTAACGGTGAATCTTCTTTTGGCGAATGGATACTAACAGTTTCTGATACTGCCCCGGCCGATGGGGGTAGCATTAATAACTTTTTTCTTGAAATCTGTGGTGAAGGTGAATTGAGACCCGACGATGATGGAGATGGGGTTTTTGACGATGGAGATGACCTTTGCCTGGGAACACCTCCGGATACCGAGGTGAATACAGACGGCTGTCCCGTTTTTCGTTTTGCTGCGGATAATTTCAACCTGGCAATAGAAAGTGAATCCTGCATCACCAGTGATAACGGATCATTTGAAATAACTGCCGTAATGTCTAGGGATTATACGGTTAATGTATTGGGCAACGGGTTGAATATTTCCGAGGACTTTACCAAGGATTATAAATTGGAAAATTTAGCTTCGGGCACTTACTCGGTTTGCATAACTGGAACGGATGGAGTAAATACTTTTGAGGAAATCTGTTTTGACGTAGTAATAAATGAGCCCGAACCTTTAAGTGTAAGTTCTGTGGTCTCTTTAGATGGGCTACAGGCAGTTCTGACATTATCGGGTGCCCAATTGTATAATATTGAATTAAATGGGAGCCTTACCCAGACAGAAGGCTCAGAAATTATACTGGATCTGAAGCAGGGACTAAATACCTTAAAAGTATCTACTAATCTGCCCTGCCAGGGGGCATATGATGAGACAGTTTTTATTTCCGCTGTTCCGGTTATATATCCAAATCCGGTAGTTGAGACTTTAAATATATTCTTAGGACCAACTACGGGCCCGGTGGACATTACCGTTTTTGCTTCTGACGGCCGACTTATCAGCAGTCAAAAGTATGATGGTAATGAGGATACACTGACACTTAATTTTGCCGGATTACCTTCAGGGCTGTATTATGTAAATGTCCGAGGAGAAATTCTTAAAGGAACCTATAAAGTATTGAAGCGATGAGAGTTATTTTAATAGTTTTCATAAGCCTGCTTTTTACTGCGTGTAAAAAGGACTCACCCAAGCCACCTTCAGCGGCGGTTTTAACTTTCCCTGAACAAAACTCCCTCTGTACCACAGGCGTAAGTATAACTCCCACCACAAGTAGGGTAGAGTTCAAGTGGCAAACCGCAAACAACACAAATACTTATGAATTAAGGGTTGCCAATCTTTTGACAGGCACTACTCAAACCTCTAACACCCAATTCACCAGTGTAGAACTCACCATAGAAAAAGGAGCTCCGCATTCATGGTTAGTTATTACCAGGAATACAGAGGTGCAGGAAACTGCATCAAGTGCAACCTGGCAGTTTTTTAATTCGGGTTCCCAAATTACCTATGCTCCCTTTCCTGCACAAATAATAGCACCTTTATCCGGGGCTTCAGTGGTGCGGGATATCAATGGAGAAATCGTTTTGGAATGGTTCGGGGCAGATGTTGATGATGATATTGTAGGTTACGAGATATTTCTTGACATTGTGTCTCCTCCACAGGTTTTGGCAGCATCGCCCGCATCTTCTGTATCCAGTATTAAAATAAATACTAGTGCTAATACGGTATATTATTGGAAGGTGATCACCAAAGATGCTGAGGGAAACAGTTCAGATTCAGGAATTTATTCCTTTCGGGCGTTATAAGTTCTAAGCATTTTTGTTAAGTAATACTGGTCAGTGTGATAAGCTAGACTAGGTATTGTTATACTCATTCATGGTTATCTTTACTCCGGCAAGGACAAAAGATGCGATAAGTTCATGGGCTCTCTCCAGCCGTTCAGGAAGTGCAAGTTTTTCTTCATCATTCCATTTTCCAAGGACATAGTCTATTTGTCTTCCCTTATTAAATTCAGAACCAACACCAATTCGCAATCGGTTGTAATTCACAGTTTGTAAGCAGTTTTGAATATCATTAAGACCATTGTGGCCGCCATCACTTCCCTTAGTTTTTAGCCTTAGTGTCCCAAAGGGGAGGTTTAAATCATCGGTGATAACAAGGATATTTTCTAATGGAATTTTTTCTTTTTCCATCCAGTATTTTACAGATTTACCACTTAGGTTCATATAGGTAGATGGTTTTAAACATAAAATACTTCTGCCTTTTATTTTAAAGGAACCCAAATCTCCTAATTTCCGGGTCTCAAAAGAGAATTTTTGTTTTTCAGATAGCTTATTAAGTACCTGGAAACCAACATTATGCCTGGTGTCGGCATATTCATCACCAATGTTTCCCAAGCCAATTAGCAGGTACTTTTTCATGGAATCTGTTTCTTCTAATAGTCGTTTTTCCTTCCCAAAAAGAAATTCAAAATTTTTTTTCATACCCTCAATTGGTTAAGGGCAAAAATACAAAAGCATCCCGAATCCTGATATAAATGGATTCGGGATGCTTAGTAATAGCTTTAGTTTATTTATTCAGCACCTTTAGCTGGGGCTTCTCCAGCTTCAGCAGCAGTTTCTGTTGCACCTTCTGTACCTTCTGCACCTTCTGCACCTTCTTCTCCTTCTACTCCTTCTTCATCTTCATCTTCAACTTCTTCTTCTATGGCTGCACGGGCAGTTTTAACCTGTACGACTACAGTAGAATCTGGTTGTAGAATTGAAAATTCATCATTTAGCAAGGATTCTACCAGGATGTTATCTCCAATTGTTAAATCAGAAATATCTATGTTAAAGAAATCGGGAAGGTTATCCGGTAAGGCTTTAATAGTCAGTGTTCTATTTCTGAATAGTAAGCGACCCCCATTTCTTACTCCCGGGGAACTACCTTGTAAACGAACAGGAATTTCCATTGTAACTTCTTTGTCGTCAAACAGTTGGTAAAAATCTACGTGTAGAATTTTATCAGTTACAGGATGAAACTGTATATCCTGCATTACTGCTTTTAATTTGTCACCTTTATCCAAATCAACTTTTACAGTGTGGGCTTTTGCAGTGTACACTAATTTTTTGAATGCTAATTCATCCGCTGAAAAGTGTAATGGTTTTTCCCCTCCGTATACCACGCAAGGAACCTTTCCAGCATTACGTAGGGCCTTCGTTGCCTTTTTGCCCACGCTTTCTCTTTCTGATCCTTTGATTGTAATTGATTTCATTATCTAAGTTTAATTAATATTTACATTAAAAATTTGGACGAAATTGAGGTGTTGTGATGAACTCTGTGCATAACGTCTGCAAACAGGTCGGCACAACTCAAAACTCTTATTTTTCCACTTTCTTTTTTGATAGGGATAGAATCTGTAACGATTAATTCTAACAATTGCGATTTTTCTATTTTTTCATAGGCATTACCTGATAATAAAGCGTGAGTGGTTATAGCTCTTACACTTTTAGCGCCTCGTTCCATCATAAGATCGGCGGCTTTAGTTAATGTCCCGGCGGTATCCACCATATCATCTACTAGTACTACATTTTTATCCTTTACATCGCCAATAAGTTCCATATGCGATATTATGTTGGCCTTTGATCTTTGTTTATAACAGATCACCACATCGGATTTGAGTGCTTTGGAATAAGCATAGGCCCTTTTTGAGCCACCCATATCGGGAGAGGCAATGGTAAGGTTGTCTAAATTAAGGCCTTTCAGATACGGAAGGAATAATGTTGAGGCAAACAAATGGTCTACCGGTTTTTCAAAGAACCCCTGTATCTGATCTGCATGCAGGTCCATAGTAATTATTCGCGTTGCCCCAGCAGTTTCTAGCATCTTGGCGATTAATTTGGCCGCGATAGGAACCCTTGGTTTATCCTTTCTGTCTTGCCTGGCCCAACCATAATAAGGAATTACAGCGGTAATATGCCTGGCTGATGCTCGCTTTGCAGCATCTAACATCAGCAGCATTTCCATAAGATTTTCAGAACTTGGATTGGTAGAACCTATTACAAAAATTCTTGTCCCGCGAATAGACTCTTCAAATGAAGGTTGAAACTCCCCATCGCTAAAATGAGAAAACAAAACATTACCCAAATCCGCACCATAAGACTTGGCAATTTTTTTACCTAATTCCATACTCTGGGTACAGGCAAAAATCTTCGGTTCTGGTACTTGATAAGCCATTGTTAATCTCTTGTTTTCTAGTTTATTAAAACCCCTGATTCTTAAGGAGGTGCAAATTTAAAAATTTATTTGGGTTGCTAAAGGATAAATGTGGGTTATTTTAGTTTTGCAAACGAAATTATTTTTTAGCTTTGCAGTCCGTTTGCCTCGGTGGCGGTCCAGATAGTTCTTTCTCCATAGTATTACGAAGGAGAAGTTATCGGGATGTTAGACCTGCCTGACTACAGACAGGATAGCTAGGGTTGGAAATTGAAATAATGGTTTGGGTTTAAGTTATAACTATATTTATGTAGGAATCACTAATGATTTGTATAATAGGATTCAAAGACACATTAATTGAGTGCCACATTTAAAATGCTCGAGTGGCGGAATTGGTAGACGCGCTGGATTCAAAATCCAGTGTCCTTGGACGTGTGGGTTCGATTCCCACCTCGAGTACTCCTTCGCCGTACTATGGCGGCATATGAACAAAAAGCTTCACAATTTGTGGAGCTTTTTTATTTTGAGGTGGCATTAAAATGTGTGGGACCTTAATTTGCTATCTCATTTTTTCTATATGCCATTTCACCTCAACACATTAAATTGAATGACCATGAACTTCCTTAAATACTTTAAACCAATTGCAAAATATTGATCCTTTTAGTCATCAGGATGAAAAATATAGCGGTCCTAAGGCAAAAAGTTATCCTTTTTTTCTATTTCTATTTCTATCTTGTGAAATAATCTTTAACTTGTTACCGTATTAATCAATTAAACCTAGATACAATGAAATTATTAGATAGCGAAATAGACCATTATTGGGTTCACTTTCAAGCCGGAGGAGCTGATAAGAATCGTGTTTACCCACGCGCCCTTGTAAAATGTTATAATCATGATGATTTTATTGTACAGATAAACTTCTATCCTGATAATAAAAGCGTGCCTGCAAATAGTTACGATAAAAGAAATAAATTAGTGTACTTGCGCTACCCTATGTCAATGTATCCGAATGTTATAGACATTTTGAGAAATGAAAAACCAATTTATTTTAGTTATTCTATAAACTTGAATATGGGTTACATCAGAACTGGGAAAGAACCTATAGGAGAGGGAGATAACGACGCTGATTTCCAATAAACCTGTTTTAAGGCATGTCGCTTTTTAATTGATTATTGGCACATAATAATCGTTAATTCCCGACAGATATTAAAGAGTATTCATAAATATTACTTTCATTTATTGATAGAAGAGGAAGATATTTTTTTCAAATCAATAGGTTGCTAAAAATGTATAAACCCGCCGGGATTTCCCGGCGGGTTTTTTTAGTTTAAAATTTAACCACTTTCTAAAGGAACTTCTAAGGATTTAATTCAGGCGCTGTTTATCGATAAAGTGCGCCCCTAATCCCATGTACAAATTTTTAGATCCGAAGTACCTTCAGGCGAGGAGATCATTTTCGTGTATTTCAGCCTGCTTAACTATGCTTATGGCTAAAGTTCATAAATAATAGTAAACCAGGCACAAGCTTTCCCGTCTAATTAATAACCAAAAATCTTAGTTTATGAAAACAATACTACTCATTAAAGAAATATATAAGGAAGGATTCAGGAACCTTGGCAATATTATTGTCAAGAAGTATTTTAAAGCCTTTGCATGGTTTAGTTTTATTATGTTCTTGATAGTGCTTTACGCGTTCATTTACAGGATTTCAACCGGTTTTGCCTTTGATTAGTCTATTAAGAACGTTTCCTCACATATTAATTAATGATCATTCTCTGGATATATTCTTTTTAGTACGTTCTTTTTTAGTCGAAACGATATGTAACATAACCCTTCAGGAATGAATTTCGATCTGCTAGTTTTTACCTTTATTTAGGACTATTATATCCGAAATATAAATTTTTCAGGAAATACTTAGCACCGTTGGGCGGTTTAGTCAGCTGTTCACCCATGAAATAGAATATTCTTAAATCCCATAAACTGCGACTTATCCTGATTTCCTGTAACAAATATGCATTATATCAATTTAATGTGTTTTTAACCTATAATTTGAAATAAAAATGGATTAAAGATGCAATTTGATTTCATATTAATTTTTAAGATTTGGGAAATGAAAACAGCTTTACTTATTAAAGAAATCTATTTAGAAGGTTTCAGGAATTTGGGGAATTTTATTGTGCAGAAGTATTTTAAGGCTTTTGCCTGGTTTAGTTTTATTATGTTTTTTGTGGTCCTTTATGCCTTTATTTTCAGGGTGTATACAGGATTCGCATTTGATTAATTATTAACTCAAAATGAAAACACTATGGCTCAAAGACATAAAGGATATAGTTTAATCGACTTTTTAGTAGCCGCAGGATGTTTGTTTATTTCTGTGATGATGTTTATGATAATGACAGCTGCAGGAGTTCAATAATCCTTCCTACGCCTTTACGGGCTTCGGAGGATAAGATCTCTCCTTCGCCCTTACGGGCTGAGGGTTGATTAAATAAAAAATGAATTAAATAACCAACCTAAATATTAATTAGTCCCTGTAAGTGCGAAACTTGCAGGGATTTTTTATTGCTTCTCCCCACACCTTCCTTATAATCTCTATTCAAAGGCTCCTATATAGAAATTGTGCATTTTATCAGGGAATTCTGTTGCCTTGACTAAAAGAATGGCAAAAAACTAAACTTAGAACGGCTTTTGAAGTCTTATAAGTGAATTCTAAAATTAGTGTTATGAAAACTATAGACTTACTTAAGGAAATTTATTTGGAAGGATTCAGGAATTTAGGAACCCTTATTATACGAAGCTATTTTAAACTTTTTGCATGGTTTTGCTTTGCAATGTTCTTGATTGCGCTCTATGCATTTATCTTTAGAGTGTCTACAGGATTTGCATTCGACTAAGTAATCCGGACATTTCCAGCAGGTATTAGGAAATGTATGCTATTAAAGCCGATTTCTATCTAGACATTGCTGGTAGAAGCGGAAACTAATTCTGTATGTAGGTCTATTTTCTGGACGCTTTTTGATCTTAATAGTATAGCCAGTAATACCCCATAAATAAAATTAGAAATCCCCACTTCAAAACCATGGCCTAGCCTAACATAGGCTGGCATGAGTTCATTTGGTGGAATCAACGGGGCTATGCCGCCAATGACCGCAAAGGTCAAACCTATTAATACGGCCTTTTTAGACAGAGCAATGTTCAGTGTTCTAAGCATTAACAGTCCTATGCCAGTGAAGACAAATCCTCTTATAAATAATTGAGTGTTGATTAAAATATCAAAAGGAGGGATTTTACCTTCATAAAACTGAAGCAATTGTGGGTATACAATGGTTAAAACTAATCCTGCAATAATATAAAGAAGGAGATATAAAATATCTGCTACAAGGATTCTCCAGAACCAGCCTATAAAAGACCTTTTCGAAAAAATCACTGCTTCTTGTACTATTTTAGTTCTGAATATATAAACATAGAGCGGGGCAAATGTTACCGATATTAAAAATCCTCTTATTATTTCCAGGGCAGTTTCCTGGCGGGAACTGACATTAAAAATATAGGCCTCTATTAGAATATTAAAGTGACCAATCAGGAAATAGATTAGAAAAATCGAAATGCTTAACCGTATTCCACCCAGGATAGAGGACATTATATAATATCCCAGCAGAAGTGCTACCAGGTAGTTAGAAAGCATACCCCAAAACAAATTATCAAAGGCTAAGGTTTGGCCAAGGAGCATATTGAAGAGCATGTAGAGTACTGTAAGCAACAGCGCTCCTAATATTGATTTTACGAACAAGGTAGTTTTCATTTTTCTATTTTTTTAAGGTTGAAATCGTTTTTCCACACCATTTTAAGGTAGTTGCGTAAGAAGCTATGCCATGTTCAAAAGCCAATCTGGCGTTCAAAGGCAGGGTATTATATTCGCTTTTATGATATTCTTTAAGCGATTTAATATATTTTTTCAGTACATCTTGAAAAGAGCTTAGAAATTCTAGTTGTACTTCTGTTTTCAGTAAGTTTTCCATAAAAGCAAATCGAAGAAGGAGGTCATTCGGGCTTTTGGCTATATCCTTAACTTCTATAGGCTTTAAAAGCCATTCTTTAAGAATGGATTCCCCTTTTGTAGTGCAACGAAACATACTTTTTTTGGCGTCACCTTTAACCGAGTTTACCACCAGTCCTAGTTCTTGCAATCTTTTAAGAGCCGGATAAATGACTCCCGGGCTACTGCTATAATTCCCTAAAGCGGTGGTGTCAAATGCCTTTCGGATGCCATAGCCTGTTTGTGGCTGTTCGTGAACTAAGCCGAGGATGGCATAATCTAGAGATGTAGGTTTTTTTGTTGTTTTCATAATGATACGAATCGTACTACGAAATTAATACGTTTCGTATTAATTACCAAATAATTTTTAAAAAAAATATCAGGAAAGCTGTTATGGCTGATAGCAGTATATATAGTTCAGAACTGCGATAAGGTTTTTTCTCTCTACTATATGGATAAGATCCAAATCTTGGATAATATTTTTTCGATTGTTAGGCATCTCCTTTTAAAAGAAAACGATTCTTTTAAAATAGCATATAATTATAATGGAAATAATCCAAAAAATAGGAAATATTCCATAACTTAGCTGTCCTTTTAGACAGTTATGCAAAAGACCATTCTTCATCTGGATCTGGATACTTTTTTTGTATCCGTAGAGCGGCTCATTAATTCCGAGTTGCAAAACAAACCTTTGCTGGTAGGTGGTACCAGCGACAGGGGAGTAGTGGCTGCCTGTAGCTACGAGACCCGGGGTTTTGGCATACATTCCGGGATGCCCATGAAAATGGCACGGGAACTTTGCCCTGAGGCCGTTGTCATCCGAGGTAACGCAGGCACCTACAGCAAGCACTCCGATCTGGTCACCGAAATCATCAAAGAACAGGTCCCCGTTTTTGAGAAATCGAGTATAGATGAGTTCTACGCAGACCTCTCCGGGATGGACCGCTTTTTTGGTTGCTACCACTACGCCTCTGAATTGCGAAAAATGATCATTAAAGAAACCGGGCTCCCCATTTCCTTCGGGCTGTCTGTAAACAAAGTAGTTTCTAAAGTAGCCACCAACGAGGCCAAACCCAACAACCAGCTGAAAGTAGATTTTGGCTATGAAAAACCCTTTCTGGCCCCGCTCTCTATCAAAAAGATCCCTATGGTGGGCGACAAAACCTACCAGACGCTCAGAAACCTGGGACTCAGAAAAGTAAAAACCGTACAGGAAATGCCTATGGACCTAATGCGACGCGTACTGGGGGCAAACGGCGCTGTCATCTGGAAACGGGCCAATGGGGTAGACAACTCCCCTGTGATCCCTTTTTGCGAGCGTAAGTCTATTTCTACAGAACGCACCTTTGACCGCGATACCATAGATGTTAGTAAACTAAAAGGCATCCTTATAGCCATGACAGAGAACCTGGCCTACCAGCTCCGCAGGGGGGAAAAGCTTACCGCCTGCATTGCCGTCAAGATCAGGTATTCAGATTTTAATACCTATTCCAAACAAGTCCGGATCCCCTATACCAGTGCAGACCATATTCTTATCCCCAAAATCCTGGAGCTGTTCAGAGTCTTGTATAACAGGCGTTTACTGGTGAGGCTTATAGGTATCCGCTTTAGCCATCTGGTGCCGGGAAATTATCAGATCAACTTGTTTGAAGATACCGAAGAAGCCCTGAACCTCTATGCCGCAATGGATAACATACGGGAGCGCTTTGGCGATAAAAGTGTGTTAAGAGCCTCCGGCCTTGGTGCTAAAACTATTGGCAGAATGCACAACCCCTTTAATGGCCAACCGCCTATAGTGCTGGCGCATAGAAAGCAATAAACTCCGCCTCCGCTCTTGCGAGCTACGGTGGATGAACAAACACCAATATGAAACGAAAGGTATCACTAAAGACTTTTCTTTTCCGCGAATAGATTGCGGAAGCTTCGGTTGGCACTCGCAAATGGCATTGCCATTTGTGGCGAAGTTCCGTAATCGGTTTCAGGCAAAGCTTGAAAATTCATACGGAAAAGCGCCCTTTTCTTTGTTTCGTTTCTTTTGGGCGAACAAAAGAAATGAAAGACTAAAAATAACAACATCCGCCTCCGCTCGTACAAGCTACGGGGATATAGAAATAATACAACTTATGTACCTCAACTGTCACAGTTACTACAGCCTCCGATACGGGACTTTTTCCGAAGTAGCCCTCTTAGAACTAGCCCGGGAAAACCAGGTGACCCAACTGGTACTTACAGATATCAACAATACCTCTGCAGGCCTGAACTTTGTCCGTAAAGCCCCGGAATACAACATAAAGCCTATTTTAGGGATCGATTTCAGAAACGGGGCAGACCAATGCTTTGTGGGCATTGCCAAAAACAATGAAGGCTACCAGGAACTAAACGCCTTCCTATCTGCCCACCTTCACGAGAAAAAAGAAATACCCCAAAGAGCCCCGAAGTTTAAACACGCCTACGTAATCTACCCCTTTGAAAAGGTGCTTCTCAATGACCAGAGTGATTTTCGGGAGCAGGAGTTTATAGGAATTTCCATCAGGGACCTAAGAAGGCTGCCCTTCTCCAGCTTAGTGGAAAAGAAAGACAAACTGCTGGTGCTGCAACCCGTTACCTTCAGGAATAAGCGCGACTTTAATGCGCACCGATTGTTGCGGGCCATAGATAAGAACGTGCTGTTAAGCAAGCTCTCCAAGGAAGAAGAGGCCAGCGAAGAGGAAAAAATGTTTCCCATTCAAAACCTGGCCGCGGCCTTTGCAGAATACCCGTTTATTCTCGAAAACACAGAATGGCTGATGAATTCCTGCAGCATCCATTTTGATTTTTCCAAAAATCGGACTCCCCAGAACCTGCAGACCTATTTGGGAAGCAAAGAAGAAGATGAAAAACTGCTGGAGCAATTGTGCCGGGACGGCCTCCCTTACCGCTATCCCGTGGTGGACCAACCTATCAGGGAGCGACTCCAAAAAGAACTGGGACTGATTAAAGAAAAGAACTTTGTTTCCTATTTTTTAATCAACTGGGACATTGTTTCCAAGGCCCGAAAAAAAGGGTTTTTCTATGTGGGGCGGGGCAGTGGCGCCAATAGCATTGTAGCCTATTTGCTTCGTATTACCGATGTAGATCCCATAGAACTCGACCTGTATTTTGAGCGTTTTATTAACCTCTACCGGGCCAACCCGCCCGATTTTGATATCGATTTTTCATGGAGAGACCGGGAAGAGATTACCCAGTATATTTTTGACCGTTTTGATCATGTTACCCTTTTAGGCACCTATGTTACCTTTAAACATAAGGGCATTGTACGCGAGCTGGGAAAAGTCTTTGGCCTGCCAAAGGCAGAGATTGATGTTCTAAGCGATAGGCACTACCAACTATCCCAATTAGATGAGGTATCCCTACTGGTATTAAAATACGGACAGTTAATAAAAGGCTTTCCCAACTACCTGAGCATCCATGCGGGGGGGATCTTAATTACCCAAAGGCCCATCCACTATTTTTCGGCTACGCACTTGCCACCAAAGGGCTTTGCCACCGCAATGTTTGATATGGTTATTGCCGAAGATGTAGGCCTCTATAAATTTGATATTTTGGGCCAGCGTGGCCTGGCAAAGATCAAGGAAACCCTGCAGATCCTGCAACTTAATAATCCAGAGGAGTTTCAAAAAATTGATATTCATAACATCAAAAGATTTAAAGAGGACCCACATATTAACCAGCTGATAAAAACCGCCCAGTGCATGGGATGCTTTTACGTAGAATCGCCTGCCATGCGGATGCTCCTAAAAAAACTGGAGGTAGATAATTATTTGGGTTTGGTAGCGGCAAGTTCCATTATCCGCCCCGGGGTGGCCAAGAGCGGGATGATGCGCGAATACATCCTGCGGCATCGCGAACAGGGCAGGGCAGAGGAGAAGGGTCACCCGGTAATGCTAAATATTATGCCTGAGACTTATGGCATTATGGTCTATCAGGAAGACGTCATAAAAGTGGCTCACTATTTTGCCGGACTTACCCTTGGGGAGGCCGATGTGCTGCGAAGGGGCATGAGTGGAAAATTCCGTTCCCGGGAAGAGTTCCAGAAGGTGCAGGACAAGTTTATGGACAACAGCCGCAAAAAAGGTTATGAAGAAGGGCTGATCTCCGAGATCTGGTACCAGGTAGCCAGTTTTGCCGGTTATGCTTTTGCCAAGGGGCACTCTGCTTCCTATGCGGTGGAGAGTTACCAGACCCTGTTTTTAAGGGCTTATTATCCCCTGGAATATCTGGTGGCGGTGCTTAATAACGGGGGTGGGTTTTACCGTTCCGAGTTTTATGTGCACGAGGCCCGAATGATGGGTGCAAGCATACATGCGCCCTGTATAAACAAGAGTTTTGCGGTAAACTGTATTTATGGTACAGATATCTATCTGGGTTATATGTATCTAAAAGAGCTGGAGAGCAGGGTAATGGAGCGTATTTTGAAAGAGCGGCAGCTGCATGGGGTCTTTACTTCTTTGGAAGATTTTTTAGACCGTGTACCAATTTCCATAGAGCAGCTGAGTATCCTTATTCGTATAAATGCGTTCCGGTTTACAAAAATTAACAAGCACAAATTGTTGTGGGAAGCGCATTTGTTTCTTTCCAAAGGCACTATAGTAGACCACCCGAAATTGTTCCCGCCTACCCACCAAAAATTTAAGATCCCACGCCTTCATACCACAGACCTGGAGATGGCCTTTACCCAATTAGAGCTACTGGGGTTTTGCCTTTGTTCCCCTTTTCACTTATTAAAGGAATCCCCTAAAAACACAAATGGCAGCAGGGACCTGGAGCGGTATTTAAACAGGAATATAGATATCTATGGCTATCTGGTTACCGTAAAGAATACGAATACGCATAATGGCAAACGCATGCATTTTGCCACCTGTGTAGACCAGCATGGGGAGGTGTTTGATACGGTGCTTTTCCCTCCGGTGGCGGCCAAGTATTATTTTAGGGGCAGGGGCATTTACCGGTTTTACGGTAGGGTAGTAAGTGAGTTTGGCTTTTTGAGTATAGAGACCATAAAGATGCAAAAGCAGGAGGTGATCCAGGACCCCAGGTATGCCGATATGAAAACAGCCAATAAAAGACTGCTGACAGCGCCCAAAAAACAGAGGTAGCATTTTTTGAGGATAGGAAATATTGTGTACTTTTAAAAAAAACTCCGGATGCTTAATAAAATTACTCCTTTCAGATCAGATTTTATGATAACCGAGGGTCATCATCCGGGATTACATTTACTGGAGGCATTGGATGCCTTTATGATCTCTTTGGTATTTATGATTTTTGGTTTGGGAATAGCCCGGCTGTTTCTTTTTGATAAGGCTGAAGGGAAGACGATACCCAAATGGCTCAATATTACTAGTTTGGAAGAGCTAAAGGTGTAGTTATGGCGTACCATTTTGGTTGCCTTAGTCACTTTTGCTGTCACGGACTTTTTAAGAGACAACATGCTTACCTGGAATGATCTGATACTTCAACTAATAATTCTAATCCTTTCGGCTTCCTTGTTTTTAGTTCATAAACGGGCATAGTAAGGTCATTAAGCGCGGAGGCAGATCCAAAAAAGTCAAGCAAGAACGTACCCCATTATAGACCTACGAAATGATTTTAACTATAAATCAAAAAGACCAAAAAACAGCTGAAACCATCCGCTCTGTTTTTCAGGCCTCCTACGCTATAGAAGCCAAACTTTTAAAAGCAACAGATTTTCCACCATTAAAAAGAACCCTGAAAGAATATTTAGAAAGCGAGAATGCCTTTTATGGTTTTTATAAAGAAAAAAACTTAGCTGGGGTGGTGGAAGTAAAAGCAGAAGAAAACAATACCCATATTCAAAGCCTGGTAGTACACCCCAACTTTTTTAGGAATGGTATAGGCAGTACTCTGGTGCAATTTGTATTGGATAATTACCATACCAACACCTTTACTGTAGAAACCGGCCTGGCTAATGAACCGGCCAAAGACTTGTACTATGGTTTTCATTTTAGAAAAGTAAGGGAATACGATACCACTCACGGGATTCGCAAAATTGCTTTTTTGATGCGAAGGGGTTAGTCGGTTTGCACCCAGGGGTACTAAGAGTAAAAATCTTAACTGTAACATTTTTAGGGAGTTGCTATCTTTTATAGAAACGACAACCCATGGAAACCAAAAAAAACAATCGCTTTTTTAAGAGACTAAACCTCTTACTCATCCTTACCAGTTTGACCTTCGCCACCAGCTGGCTCCCTTTTATCAGGGGAATTGCCGACGGGGAATCTTACCATTGGGGTACCAGCCTCTTTGGAAAAGTCTTATACGGCAAGGGCACGGGCGGCGATTTTTATTATGTAGCGCTAAATGTATTTATATGTCTGCTACTTCTGTACTCTTTTTACTGGATAAAAAACAGGAAAGCATTCTATTCTTTATTGGTATTGTGGTATGGCAGTATGATTGCCAACTCCTTTTTTGAGGTCTTTGCAGGAGATGGGTATATGTTTCATGGTGATACCCTTAATGTTCATTTAGATCTTTCCTTTATTATCATTCCCTTTATGATTGTTATGGGTGCTTTGGTGGTAAAAGTGATCCTGGAAGACCACAAACATAGCTTTGTAGCTAAGGGAACTAAAAAAAATAAATTCTGGGCAATACTATTGCTGGCCCCCATCCCGGTGCAGGTAGTGCTTTTTCATGTGGGCGAGCCTCACGGTATTACAGATAAGATAGGGGTAATCATAGCCTTGTTGCAAGTGGCCCTGGCCTGGACAGCTTTTAAGGGTTATAACATTATAGAACAGGAATGAGCCTTTTGGTTTGCTACGGTAACTGTTAAAACTCCCTCAGCCCATGGCATAGTGGACATCCGCAGTTTTTAAAAAAGTTAATCAGTCTCCCGTCTTTTCCGGCAAAGACATTGGATTGGGTTACACTATGTTTTAACCTAATTATTTTTTAACTGGTCTGGGTACAATACCCGTCCGTTTTCCCCATTCCAGCCACATTTCAGCCATTTTATTAACCAATTCAGGATGCGCGGCAGCTAGATCATGCATCTCTGTCCGGTCTTTTTCCATATCAAACAGTTCCCAATTTGCTAATTCCAACTCATCTGCTTTATCCCAGATATAAGAGTTCTTTTTACTCGCTTTAGCAATCAATTTCCACTTGTCCATACGTACCGCCCGGTTACCTTCGTGTTCCCAATAAATGGCCTCTCGTTCCAGGTCTCTGCCCTCCATAAGGGGCACTAAACTTTTACCCTCAAAAGGCTGAATTGTATTTCCGTTGTAGTTAGCAGGATATGCCTTGCCCCCCAGATCAACACAGGTGGCCATGATGTCGATTAAATGGGTTGGGTTTTTTCTGAATTCCCCGCCTTTTTTAATTTTTGCCGGCCAATGAACAATTAAAGGAGTAGCAATCCCTCCTTCATGCACCCAATGTTTGTACTCCCTGAACGGAGTGTTACTGGCATTTGCCCAGTTGAGACCATAAGAGGTGTACCCGTCCGCAGGACCCGGCCATCCGTCTTTCATTAATTTTACAGGCTTGCCATCCCTGCTGGAAAAAGGGATCATTTCAGTTTGCACTTCATTGGGAGCCAGTGCCACGACATCTTTACTATTCGGGCGATTTTTTATCCAATCCAGCTCTTCAGCACAGGCGCCATTGTCCTGCAAATAGAAAATTATGGTATTCTCCAGTTGCCCTTGGGCCTTAAGCGCATCCACCACTTGTCCAATACCTTCATCCATTAGTGTTGTCATGGCTGCATAAGTTTCCATATTGGCAAGTTCCCATTCTTTGTCGGGAACAGCCTCAGACCAAGGTTGCACAAAAGAATCCCGCGGAGTTAGTTCCCAATCTGAATTGGCCAATCCCATTTTTTTCATCCGCTCGAAACGGGCTTTACGCATTTCATCCCAACCTTTATTATACTTCCCTTTGTACTTAGCGATGGCTTCCGCCGGTGCGTGCATGGGCCAATGCGATGCGGGATAAGATAAATAAAGAAAGAAAGGATTCTCCCCATTGTTTTCTTTAATACATTTTACCGCGTAATCTGTAAATGCCGTGGTGCTGTAAAAATCCTCTGTTGGCGGCACATATTCATTGTCTTCTGCCAAAGAACGGGGGTCATAATGGCTGCCCGCTCCTGAAATCATCCCATAGAACTTATCAAAACCCCTTTGCCTTGGCCAATTACTTTTATCTGGATTTTCAATCACATATGGTGTTATGTGCCATTTGCCGGACATATAGGTGGAATAACCAGCTCCTTTCAGGGCCTCGGCGATGGTTACTGCATTTCGGCTTAAATCTCCTCTAAACGCAGGCGTTCCCCTGTCGTACTCCATATGTCCTATGCCTGCCTGTTGCGGATACAATCCTGTGAGTAAAGAGGCACGACTGGGACAACAACGAGCCCCGTTATAAAACTGGGTAAACCGTAAACCATTTGCGGCTAGTTGGTCTAGCACCGGGGTATTTATTTCACCTCCGTAGCAGCCAATATCTGAATACCCCATATCATCTGCCAGTATCAGGATAATATTTGGAGGAAGCTCCTTTTTGGGTACTTCCTTTGGCGATTCACAGCTTTGAAAAATGATTAGGAAAACCAGTAGTAAGAAAAAAGCTGTTCTTTTCATTGAGCAGGGGTTTCATTTATCCAGACTGCCATTTCACCATTTCCCCGATGCGCCCAGGCGTAATAAGGGATGGCGGTAAGGGTGGGGCTTTCAATTATACCAATGCCTCCAAGTAAGCCTGTTTCAAAAGAATAGGTAAATTCTTCATCTGCCGGCACCATGGTATTCAGGACACCTTTGGGGTTATCTACTTCCTCGGCGCAATAGACCATGGGGCCCCGTTCTAATGCCATTTTACCTTTGTTGGCCATTACAAGATCATTACTTATTACTTTGCGGACAGGCATTTCAAATGATATGCTTATTTTATCGTTCTGCTGCCAGCTGCGTTTCTCCAGAATCATATAACCATTTTCTAATACTGGTTCCACAATTTTCCCATTAACCGTTAGGTGTATTGAAGGGGTTTGTTTGTCTGTGTATTTATAAAGGTCACCGTCCATGACTTCATTCCGTGCCCATCCCGGAACTCTTAATTTAAAATCAGCAGCTATAGCTTCACTATTCAAAACTTCCAGTTCAATCTTTCCATCCCGGGGGTAATTTGTGGTCTGACTCAGTTGCAGGATTTGATCTCCCATGGGAATCTCGGCCTTGTTACCAATATACAGGTTTACATATACTTCGTTCCCCCTGGTGGCGTAGATATAGCCTGGAAGCGAAGGTAAAATTCGGACAACGTTTACCGGACAGCAGGAACAATCAAACCATGGTGATCTGCCACAGACCCCCTGGTTAAATTTAGTAAATCCATCCGCTTCCAGGGGGTTTGGATAGAAGAAGGTATTGCCTTCAAAAGAAACGCCGGCAAGAAATCCATTATAAAGGGTTCTCTCAAAAACGTCCATATATTTTACGCTACCGCTTTTAAGGAACATGCGTTCATTCCACAGCATTAGTGCAATGGCTGCACAGGTTTCGGTATAAGCCGTCGCATTTGGAAGCTCATAATCAGGACCAAAGCCTTCGTACTTAGGTTCCGCACCAATGCCCCCGGTAATGTAAATCTTTTGGTGTACGATATCATTCCAAATTTTATCTAGCGCTTCATCATACGCGGTTTCACCGGTCAGGGCGGCCACATCAGTAGCTGCAGAGTAAAAGTATCCGGCCCTTACGGCGTGCCCAACAGCCTCTTCCTGTTTTGCAAGTGGCACATGATCCTGTTGATATTTTCCGGCATATTTCCCCTCTGTAGTATTATGTCCCTCGGCATTGCCGCGCTCATCTATAAAAAACTTGGCCAGGTCGAGATATCTTTTTTCTCCTGTTACACGATAGAGTTTCACTAATCCAAGTTCTATTTCCTGATGTCCGGGGACGCCCATGTTTTTCCCGGGTCCAAACACCTCATCCACGAGGTCGGCATTTTTTAGGGCAACGTCCAGAAGGGTTCTCTCTCCCGTTGCCTGATAATGAGCCACTGCGGCTTCATACAGGTGTCCCACATTATACAATTCGTGGTAGGTTTGAAGATTCGTCCATCTTTTGGTCCCTCCGCCGTCCGCTGCCTTTTCGGGATCTATAGTCCGGTTAGTATATAAATAGCCATCGGCTTCCTGAGCCGCAGCGATCTTGGCAATTAAGTCGTCCAGAAAGGATTTAAGCTCGGGATCGTCGTGTACCTGTAGTGAATAACTGGCACCTTCTATTACCTTAAAAACATCGGAATCATTAAAAAAAATACCCTCAAATTCACCTTCTTCCAGCCCTCCGGCAATGGCAAAATTTCTAAGCCTTCCGGTTTCCTCGCACTTTTTAAAATTATAGGGCAGGGTTACTTGTCGGTTGGTTTCTAAACGAGGGGTCCAGAAATTATCCTGGATATGCACCGACGTAAAAGGCACTGGCTGAATAGGGTAGTCTAAAATAGCCGGCGAGGCAACAGCAAGATCGTTTTTAACTTCTTTTTCCTGGCATGAAACCGTTAGGAATAATCCTGTAGCTAAAAGACAATTTAAAAATATGGAAGGTAGGTATCTGCGATCCTGCCGCTTTTCAAGGAAGATCTTTATGATCAGGGACGACCAATCGACAAAAAGATGTAGACTTCTTTTTTTCATATTTCCGAACGATAATGGGAGTAACTTAAATTAGTAAATTTATGTCCTGTTTTTGTTTTTGACGAATATTAATTTATGTCGACTTTTAGAGCTTTCTCTTTGCTCTATTTCAAATTTTCCAATTGATTTAATTAAGGGAGTTAACTTCTGGAAACCGTAGTTTCTGGGATCAAAATTCGGTTGTTTCTTCTGCAATAAACTGCCGACATCTCCTAAGAAAGCCCATCCATCGTCATCAGATAAGTCGTTAATAGTTGTGGCAATTAATTTAATTTCTTTTGAAGTAATTTTATCGACTGTGTCCTTATATGAAGTTTTTTCATTTTCAACTTCTGCCTCTTTAGATTGGTTTTTAAGAATTTCAATATATATAAATTTATCACATGCGACAATAAATGGATTTGGCGTCTTTTTTTCTCCAATTCCTATTACTTGCATTCCAGCTTCTCTTAGGCGGGTGGCCAGGCGGGTAAAATCACTATCACTGGATACCAGGCAGAAGCCATGTACTTTTTCCGAATACAAAATATCCATAGCATCTATTATCATTGCTGAATCTGTAGCATTCTTTCCCGTGGTATATCCATATTGCTGAATTGGAGTTATCGCATTCTCAAGTAACAAGTTTTTCCATTTTGACAAATGAGGTCTGGTCCAGTCACCGTAAATCCTTTTTATCGTTGGGTTGCCGTATTTGGCAATTTCTTCCATCATCTCTTTAATATATGCTGATGGTATATTATCACCGTCAATTAGCACGGCTAAATTGAAATTCATATAATTTTATTTTGATTCAACTTTATTTAATTTGAGGATTTTAATATTGTTTTCTCACTGACGCTAATTGCCCAAATAACCAAATAGACACTTCAGGAACTTATAGCGGTTTCTGGCTCTAAGATACGCAATCCTTTACACCCAAGGGAAAGTTTAATCGGTTGTTACCTACAAGAATAATTATTTAAAGAATTTCATAGTGTAGTCCTCTGAATTTTGGGAAGGTGCCTGTTTAATTATAAGAGTATTCTAATCATCAACTGCAATCAATTTAGGTCTCTTTCCTAAATGATCGGTGATCTGTTCATAGGCCAATGCAAACTCCAATACCTTTTTATCATCGCCAAATTTACCCATGACTTGCATCCCCATTGGCCTGCCATTTGCATCGAATCCTACTGGGACATTAACTACCGGAATGCCGCCCAAACTTCCCAAAATAACTACTTCCATCCAGCGATGATAGGTATCCATTTCTCGTCCATTTATTTGTTTAGGCCAGTGAATCTCTTTTGGAAACGGGAACACTTGTGCGGTAGGTAAAACCAGGAAGTCAAATTCACCAAACATCCTGTCCAATTCGGCGTACCAACTGGTGCGAATCATATTTGCCCTCTCTACATCTTTCTGATTAAAACGAAGACCTTGTTCAATTTCCCAGATTAACTCTGGCTTTAGCAGATTCCTGGTGGCAGGATCTTCATAGTAATTGAGCATATTTAAACGTCTGTAATGACGCAGAATGGTCCAGCTTTGCCATAAATCTGACATATTAAAATTGGACTGCATCAACTCCACCTGAGCCCCGGCACTGGCTACGTCTGCCAGGCTTGCTTCACATAATTCGAGTATTCCGGGCTCCATCGCCAAATAATTATTGAGATTACCCATCCAGCCAATCTTTATTTTATCAAGGCTCAATGGACTTAATTTATCAAAAACAGGGTTAAGAGCGATTGTCTGCAATAATCGAATGGTGTCTCGGGTATTTCGGCCCATTGGTCCGGAGGTCCAAAGAAGCCTGTTATTGGCATCCCCTTCATCCATCACAACATTTGTGCTCGGTCTGAAACCTATCACATTATTGTAAGCTCCGGGATTTCTAAGGGAACCCATCATATCGCCACCATCCGCAACAGGAAGCATGTGAGTTCCCAGCCCACAGGCTGCGCCACCACTGCTCCCGCCAGAGGTTAGTGTTGGATTACATGCACTCCCGGTTGTTCCGAAAACAGGATTGTAACATTGAGAACCCAAACCAAATTCAGGAGTATTTGTCTTACCAATAAAAATGGCACCCTGACCCCGAATTTTTACCACTAAAGCACCATCTTCTTCGGCTATTCGTTCTGCAAACATGGGTGATCCATCTGTGTAAGGCAGACCCGCCACTGGCGCCAAATCCTTTACTGCATGCGGCATGCCGTGCATCCATCCCCAATATTCATTTCTGGCCAGGGCTTGGTCTGCCTGGCGTGCTTGTCTCAACAACTCATCGTCACTAACCAAACTTACGATGGCATTATATACAGGATTGTAGCGATGGATACGCTCCAAATAGGCCTGCATCACTTCCACACAACTAGCTTGTTTTGTCCTTATTACTACCGAGAGGTCAGAAGCGCTGAGATCTGTCAGATCCGAAGAAAGATCTGCCGCAAACAACCTATTGGCAAAAGGAAAGGGTACGGAAAGTGTGGCACCATAGGCTGCCGTATTCTTAATAAAATTTCTTCGATTCATAGCAATTTTTGAATATTTTTAATTCCCTTATTCCAGGGCAAAAGCAACATAAACATCATTAGATGGCGTGCCCATTTTCCCACCGCCGCAGGCGATAACTATATATTGTTTTCCGTCTATTTCATAGGAAGCAGGGGTAGCATAACCTCCGGCATCCAGGTCAGTTTCCCAAAGTAGCTCCCCTGTTTTCATACTAAACGCCCTGAATTTTTCATCCTTTGTTGCGGCTATAAAAAGTACACCTCCCGCTGTAATTACAGGGCCTCCGTAGTTTTCAGTTCCGCTAACAGGATATTCAGGATCATTCAATTCTTCTTCATTACCCAGTGGAATTTTCCAAAGATATTCCCCTGTATTTAAATCGATAGCATTCAGGGTACCCCATGGGGGTTTAATAACCGGGTAACCTCGATTGTCTTTAAACCTTCCAAAACCAACCATGCCGTAGGGAGCGTCTTCTGTAACTTCGGCCCTGTGATCTGATGTTTCAATTCCACTTAAATATTCTGATAGGGCTTTTACTTCATCATCAGTAAGATTTGGCAAGGCGGGCATAGCTCCCTTACCATTCTTAATGTTATTTACAATATCAGAGGGTGCAAGTCTGGATTTGACATTTTGAAGTTCGGGGATAACTCCCAGCCCCTGCAAGTTACCTCCATGGCAACGCGCGCAGTGTATTTGTGTTAAAGTAGCCCCATAACTTAATTTTTTACCATCTTTATATCCAATTCTGGCCATTCGCACAATCCAGGGCATTTCATTAGCATTTACATATATAATTCCCTTTCTGGGGTCTACGGCTGCTCCTCCCCATTCTGCTCCTCCATCCGCACCTGGAAATAAAATAACACCTGCCGTATCAATGGGAAAGAATTGCCCTTCAGAGGTTATCTGTTTAAATCGTTCAAGGACCGTTAACCCTTTTGTATTTTGTTCTTTATCAATAAAATCGTCAACAAAAGCAGGTTGGTTTGGTGCATAGAGGTCTTCTTCTTTTAATAGTTGCCGGGCAAAGGGGGCAGGCTTTAGAGGTAGTGGTTGTGTTTTTGCAGTTGTATCTCCCACCAGTGTTGTAGCAGGGTATGGTTTTTCCTCTATTGGAAAAAGAGGTTCACCGGTTACACGATTGAATACATATACATGGCCGCTTTTCGTTATTTGAGCCACTGCAGGTATCTTTTGGCCATCCTTTTCCACCTCAAGCAGGTTGGGTGGTGCCGGTAAATCCCTGTCCCAAACATCGTGATGAACCATTTGAAAATGCCAGATTCTTTCGCCGGTTTTCGCGTCCAGGGCTAATAAGGTATTGGCAAATAAATTATCGCCAATACGGGCACCTCCATACCAGTCGAAAGCAGCAGATCCTGTAGGAGCATATACTATTCCACGTTCTTCATCCAGTGCCATTCCCGCCCAATTATTAGCACCGCCAATCTTGTCGTTTTTATGGGCGTCTTCAGGCCATGTATCATAGCCAAATTCACCTGGCTTTGGAATAGTGTGGAATATCCATTCCAATGCACCTGTAACTACATTATAAGCCCGGATATGGCCAGGAGCTGCACCGGGAGATTCTGAGGTTCTGGAACCCATAATGTATAAATTCTTATAGATCACCCCTGGAGTAGTAACCACGATGGGAACTTTGTCAGGGTCTCTTCCAAGATCTTTTCTTAAATCAATACTTCCTTTAGTTCCAAAGGATTCAATTACTGTCCCTGTGCTTAAATCTATTGCATAAAGCATATAGCCTGAGGTATAAAACACCCTGCTTTTTTCTTCTGATTCCGAAGCCCAGTACATTAGTCCCCGGCTTAAACCTAAGCCAGATTCATCTGCAGATTTCGGCTTGTATTTCCATAGTTCCTGACCCGTTTTTGCATTGATGGCAAAGAGGGTATTAGCGGGATTTACACCCAGGAGTTTATCCTCAACTATTAATGGATTTGTTTGTATCTGCGAATTTCTGCCCTCCTCAAGACCCCCGCTATGGTAACTCCATGCAAGTTTTAACTGCCCCACATTTTCCGTGGTAATTTCATCCAACACCGAAAAATGAGTTCTTTCAGGGTCTCCCAAATAATGATTCCATGTTTTAAAATAGCTCTTTCCCAATATTGAATTTTGGTTTTCGGGCTTTTCCCCGGGAGCATTTTCGCAGGCAGATAAACTAACAATAAGCAGAACTAAGATTGTATTTAGCTTCATATTGTCTTCTGTTTAAAGTTGATCTAAATCAGGTACAGTAAGCTCATCTATATTCCATTTTGCCCTTTTTGCACCTGCCTGGTATGTGCTTTCTAAGAAATCGAGTACAGCTTTTCGCGGGTTCGTTGAATTCTTAACATCTTCGTATCGCAACAGGGCCATGGGGCTACCATTGCTATCCTGCCAGAACGCTCCTTTTGGTTGAAGAGGTTCCTCATCTATCCCAACAGTTGAAGGGTAGGTGTAGGAGTAATACATTGGCTCTGGCACATTATTGTCGCCCACCCAAAACCCAAAGCTAATTTGTTCATGGGAATAGGTTTCTTTTTCTAAAATCCTTGCAGATTTATCCATAGGAGGAAGTTTTTTCCCGGAGAATCTGGTTACCACTAAATCGAGGTGGTGCCAGTAAATATGTACGGGACAGGTTTTTCCGTAGAAACGACCACTAAATTCCTTAAAAACGTTGCTATTCCACAACATGAGTTTCCAGAAGGTGTTAATATACTTCCAATCGTAATGGTGGTATTCTGTAATCTCATCAAAATGTTTTTCGATACCCACATCAAAAGGTTTATCAATAAATTTTGGATATACCCCAATACCATGTAATTCAGCCATAAATTCTTTATAAAAATCGCCAATTGTAGGATTATTATCCAGTGATAATACAATATCCTCACCGGAACTTCGGGAGATGATAACCGCTTTTCTTCTTATATTAAACTCCATTTCAAAGCTGTCCAACCCATCATTTATGGGGATGCTATAGGAGCCAAAGCCTCTTGGGGTAACATAGAGTGTAATGTACCACCAATGGTTTTTTCTGGTGGTTGATTTCAATCTTGTCTTACCCAATATTTGGAGTAGTAAATGAACCGTAATCCTGGTTTCTGTCCATTCATCAAAAGGTAATGCTGGTAGTTTCTCAGTTTCCATACTATTCTTTTTATTAACTAATGTAGCGCCGGTGCTGGTTCATTATTGCTATTTGTTTGTGCTTCTCTCTTTTCTTTAGCATCATACAAAATGTAATTTTTAATATCACTAATATCTTCTTTGGATAAGCGGTCACCAAAATTTGGCATTCCTTTTTCAAGAAAAATACCTTCCCCGGCAATCTGCGTTATCATGTTTAAGGTTTCGGGTTTGGAATAAGCTAAATTAGGAATGCTTCCGCCACCTGTAGGAAGGTTTCCACCTCCATGGCATCGCGAACAATACCTGAGGTACAATTTTTGGCCATGGTCTATTTGAGCTGTGGTGGCTTCAAAATCAAGGTCCACCAGTTGTTGAGCTGGCTTTTTTTCAAAAACGGGCATGGGTTCATTCCTGCCCAGAGCAAAGGTATAAATGGTGCCTGGATTAATTTGCTCAGTAAACTTGGTCCAAAGTCCCATTACGCCACCCCAACCCACAGGGATGGTGATATATTGTACATTATCAATTTCATAGGTAATGGGAGGGGCAATAATTCCGGTTGCTAATGGATAGGACCAAACTTTTTCTCCTGTAGCAGCATCGTAAGCTACAAAGTCGCCTTCTGAAGTTCCCTGAAATACAAAATCGCGTGTGGAAAGAACCCCTGCATTCCATGGGGTGAGTTGTTTTACATTCCAGATTTCTTTTTGCTTTATAGGGTCCCAGGCTATCAGTTTACCAAAACCTCTCCTGGCCATCAGATCTTCATGGACTTCTTTTTCCGGATCAAAATCAGAACCCGTGTTCCAGCTTCTTCCGTCCTCTTCATGTTCCCAGTTGGCCGGTTGCCCATAAAACATTCCATTCTCACGAGCGGGGATATAAACTAATCCGGTAACAGGATTAAATGCCATGGGTTGCCAATTATGTCCTCCTAAGGCCGATGGCGATATTTCTGAATTCATATTTGGATACCTGCTGAAACTGCTTTCTATTGGCCGTCCGGTTTCTTTGTCGATGCCCTTTGCCCAATTCGTATAAACATATGGTTCAGCCGAAATAAATTCCCCATTTGTACGGTCTATCACGTAGAAAAATCCGTTTTTAGGAGCCTGCATCAGTACTTTCCGGCTTGTGCCTTTTATTTCGAGATCAGCTAAAATAATATGTTGGGTTGCCGTATAATCCCAGGTATCTCCGGGGGTAGTCTGATAATGCCATTGATATGTTCCATCATCCGGGTTTAAAGCCACAATGGAGGATAAATAAAGGTTATCACCTCCTCCCGGACTTCTAATATCCCTATTCCATGGAGAGCCATTTCCTACTCCAATGTACAAAAGGTTTAAATCCGGATCATAGGCCATGGCATCCCAGGCCGTACCTCCACCGCCAAATTTCCACCATTCTCCGGTCCAGGTTTTTGCAGCTTCTTCCATGGCTTTAGACTCAAACCCATCTGCAGGATTACCGGGTACGGTATAAAATCGCCATAGCTGCTTACCGCTTCGGGCATCGTAGGCAGAAACGTAGCCTCTTACGCCATATTCGGCCCCTCCATTTCCTATGATTACTTTTCCGTCAATTACTCTTGGTGCTCCTGTTATGGTATATCCTCTACTCTGATCAACGGTCAGTACCTCCCAGGATTGTTCACCTGTGGTTGCGTTTATAGCGATTAAACGACCATCAAGAGAGGCTACATATACCATGCCTTTATAGATGGCAACCCCTCTGTTTACCACATCACAACAAGCCTTTTCGCCATGTCCTTTGGGAACTTTAGGATCATAGGTCCAGATAAGTTCACCCTTTCTGGCATCTATGGCATATACCACGCTCCAGGGTCCCGAAACATACATAATACCATCCACGACAATTGGCGTTGCTTCAATACCACGTTTGGTTCCCAGGTTTATGCTCCACGCCAATCCTAAACTATCTATATTTGATTTTGTGATCTGACCTAAGGAACTAAACCTGTCTTCTTTGTAGTTTTTCCCATAACTGAGCCAATCTCCGGGGCTTTTATCGGCAGTAAGAAGCCTATTCTCATCTATCTGATTTGTAACCGCAGAAATATGTTCTTTTGAGCCGGGTTCCGGATCTGTGCCGCAGCTAGTTATTGATATAAGTAAGACAATAACAAATAATAAGCTGTAAAGGTTTTTCATGGTTGGTAATTATTTTTGGTTTAGTGGTTGATTGACTTTAATCTGTCTAAAGACAGCTCGCTTACCTGAGGTGTGACAGTAGATATTTCCTGACTAACCGTTGAGAACGAACCACCTATTAGCAGGGTGATTAATAAGAATCTTAAAAATTTATTTGTCATATTTATTCAATTTGGTTAGTGGTCAAATATGTTACTCCAAGTCTTGGGTACTGAAGGATGAAGCGGGTAAACCTTCTGCATTAAAGAGGCTGGCTATACTTGTATCTCTCCATGCATAGCGCACATATTCAGGCTTTGCTATTTCATCAGAAAACACTTCCAGACGTCCATCCACAATAGCTGCTTTGGCTGCTCTAAATTGCTTATCAACGCCAGCAACTTCAAAACCGCTGAGATCACCTTCTTTCGCCATCAAACCTCCGCCGGTGTAATCAAATTCTATATATACTTTATTCCCATTTACAGTGTGATTTTTATACAAGGGCCCTGAGTTGGCCCCTGTTTGTCCATAATCGTTGGCCAGGGCCAGGCCAGCCAGGCGGCCACCCACATCCTGTTTGTTGCCGGGATGTATATTGGTGTTATTGCCAATATCCATGGTAACCACCATCCCTGTATTTTTAGTGCTCAAAGTTTTGCGTTGGGCATCGCGTAAGAGGGGAGACATCTCATTCCCATAAACGAAAGGGGCTATTTGTACAAAATAGAAAGGGAAATCGGAATTCCAAGAGGCTCTCCAGTCGGTGATCATTTTAGGGAACAGCCTAGAGTACTGTTCCGCCCTGCCCACATTAGATTCCCCCTGGTACCAGATAGCTCCCTTTAAAGCATATGGAACCAAAGGATAGATCATGGCATTGAATAGAACACTTGGTGTGTGGGAGTTGATTTGTATAAGATTGGGTCGCTCTAACCTCACTGCTTCGTCTGGCGTAAAGACATAAAACTTCCCCTGATAAATTTCCGCTACTGGCAATAATTTCCATTCCCCTTCCAAAGAGATTTTAGTGTTATGGCCATCAGAAATTTCAATAGGTCCGGATACGCCTCCACCTCCTCCGGTATCAATCACCCTAATGGCAATCGTATTTGCCCCTTTTCGTAGCAGGCTTGCGGGGATAGTATATATCCGGTCAAGATTGTATTTTCCGGTGCCAGCCATTCCCCCAACCAGCTGACCGTTCACATAGGTGGCATCCATATCGTCAATAGCTCCAAGGCTAAGCCTGTAGTCTTTTGAAACATCTTCCAGTTGAAATGTTTTTCTAAGCCAGACTACTCCGTCCATTTCCCAGTCACCTATCTGGTCTGTTCTGTTGGGCAAATCAAGACCCATCCAGGCAGTATCATCAAGAGATGCCTGCGACAGGGAAGCGTCGTTTAAATTAAGTTGCTGCCATCCCTCTTCTGAGCTGGGAAATTCCCTGCTTTCCCATCGTGCGTACCATTCCTCTATAAGGCCCGCCATCTCCGGATTGTCCATATTGGCCAGGGCCTTGTCAAAATCGCCCAATTCTTTTAAACTTTTCTTACTGGTCCATGACTCCGCGGGGGTACCTCCCCAGCTGCTATGAATAATTCCAACAGGGATATTTAATTCTTTATGAAGTCTTCGTGCAAAAAAATAGGCCGTTGCACTAAAATCCCCAACGGTTTCAGGGCTGCATACCATCCATTCACCGGTGAAATCTTTTACTTCTTTTACAGTATGATTGCGCTGAACTGTAAACATCCGTATCTTCTCAAAATGGGCATTTTCAATTTCCCGGGCCGAGTTATTAATAGTATCATTAGGAGGCCACCCTGTAAGAGGCATTTCCATATTGGATTGTCCGGAAGCCAACCAAACTTCTCCTATAAGAACATCATTTAAAACAACACTATCCCCCTTTGTGGAAATGGTTACCGTGTAGGGGCCGCCAGCCTCTGGTGTTGGGAGATTTAGTTTCCAATCTCCCATGTCATTAGCAGTAGTAGAGCTCTCTTCCCCCCAGCTTCCCGATACACTCACTTTGCTTTTAGATCCGGAGATTCCCCAAAATGCCACTTCGACCTGCTGTTGGAGAACCATATGATCGGTAAAAAGTGGATTAAGACCTAAGGATTGAGTTTCCGTATGACAGGAATTCAAAAAACTAATAGCGAGAAAACTGCAGAGGATATATAAAAAAGTGATAGGTTTTTTCATTTGTTTTGGTTCTGTTGATTCTAACTTATACTAAATCCCATTTTTTTCTGGGCTTTCTGGAGAGCAGTGCATTGGCTTCTTTATCCCCAATAAATTTTTCTTTTTCGGCGTTCCATGCCAGTTTTCTGTTCAGCTGCCAGGAAATTAACCCCAAATGCATGGGCAGTGTCATCTCCCTGGCATAGGCCAGGTTAGATTCTGAAGGTTTACGCGATTTTACTGCATCTACAAAATTCTGCTGGTGGCCGGGAGAACGCTGCAAGGTTTTAGGAATTTCAGAAATATCGGTAACTGTCTCACCGTTGATGGTGATCTCCCGGGTTTCATAATCACAAATAAGGGAGCCCTTTTCGCCTTCAAAATAAGCACCTATTCCTCTATCTGCCGCACCGGGAACATCCGGAGGCGTAGAGGTCCAGAAAAGCTGCAGATCTTCAAATTCATAGTCCACATCTATCCATTTGGGAGTATTGGCTATCCCATCGGCTTCTTCTCCTCTGGCTGAGATACTCTTCAGGCCTTTGGGCTGAATGGCCCAGTAGACCACATCGGCAATATGGCACCAGAAATCGGCAAATACTCCACCGGAATAATCCATAAAATACCTATAGGTAAAATGACATTTTGCAGGAATATAATCTACATAGGGCGCTGGCCCCAGCCACATATCCCAATCCAGTGTTTTGGGAATAGGTTTGATTACAGTCTCAGTCAAATCCGGAGGTCCACCAGTTTTCCAAAGCCTTACGGTATGGACTTTTCCAATGGCCCCGGCCTGGATGAGTTCTACAACCCGGTGGTAATTATCTGTGGCATGAATCTGTGTTCCCAACTGAAAAATACGGTTGTATTTCTGTTGGTTCTTAAGTAATAATTGCCCTTCTTTTACGTCGTATGAAAGTGGTTTCTCACCATAAACATCTTTCCCAGCCTGGAAAGCCAATGTGGCAATCTGGCTATGCCAATGATCCGGGGTAGCGCAGGTAATAGCATCAATATCTTTGCGGTCTAAAATTCTGCGAAAATCCTTATACCCGCTCACTTTAGATCCCGGTTGCAGGTTATCCAAAGTTTTTAAGCTCTCGGCTAAATGCAATTCATCTACATCACAAAGGGCAACCACCTCTACATCATCTAAACCTGCGAACCATTTCATATGGTTATTTCCCATGCCACCAACGCCAATATGCGCCACACGAAGTCGGTCACTTGCCGCTACTTTTCCTACCAGCGAGGGTAAGAGGGTTAATCCCATAAGGCCCAGGCCACTTTTTTTTACAAATTCCCGACGGTTGTGTTTAGGTGCTTTCATAGTAGTTTTTTATTGCACTTTTAAAGTACAAAAAAAAGTGTCACTATTTTAGCCCGAAGTTATAGGAGGGTAGTCCCGTCACTGGGATGCCCTTCAAAAGAAGTCAGTTTAATATTAAATTCCTTTTCATATGCCTCAGATACTGATTTAATAAATGAATCTGCTGCATCTTCATGAACTAAATTGATGGTACATCCACCAAAGCCACCACCCATCACCCGGGCACCTAAAACCTCCACCATATTTTTTGAAAAATCCACTAAGAAATCAAGTTCCCGGCAACTTACCTGGTATAAAGTTCGCAGGCCCTCATGAGTTTGATACATCAAAGCCCCAAGAGTTTTTAAATCTCCCTTTTTTAAAGCTTCTACTGAATCCAAAACCCTGATATTTTCTTCAACCACATAGGTACATCTATCCAGCACTTTGGGGCTCATATCCGTTTTACAAGCCTCGATCATCTCTAAACTTGCATCTCTGAGAGATGCTACATAGGGGTATTTTTTTTGTAGTATGGCCACACCTTCTTCGCATTCATTTCTACGGGTGTTGTATTCACTACTGGCCAGGCTATGACTTACATTGCTGTTTAATAAAACCAACTTGTAGGGAGCTATCACAAATGGTACATAGGTATACTCCATACTTTTGCAATCCAGCAGGATCACATGATCTTTCTTACTCATTACAGAGGCAAACTGGTCCATTATCCCACACTTGGTGCCCACATAATTGTGTTCAGCATCCCTGGAAAGTTCAACGATCTCGTGTTTAGACAATCCAAGATCAAAAAGTTCATTCAGCCCGAAGGCCAGGCCACATTCAAGGGCAGCCGAAGAACTGACCCCTGCACCAACTGGCAGATCACTTTCTATAGTGCATTGAAACCCTTTTAGTTCCTTACTTCTTTTATAAATTTCATACAACACTCCCAGAATGTAATTTTCCCATTGGGTGCCGCTCGGGGCAATATGTTTAAGATCTACAACAAGTGCCTTTTCATATCCCCTACTTCTAATTTCACATTGGGTTTCTGTATTATTTCTTTCAAGTGTAAAGCGAATTCTCTTGTCTATGGCTGTGGGCAGTACATATCCCAGGTTATAGTCGGTATGCTCCCCAATGATATTGATCCTCCCGGGAGAATCTACAATCACTTTATCCAAAACCATATCAGCCATTATTTGTGAATTGAGAATTGTTGCTTTTCTTCTTAAAATTTTCTGTCGGGGTCAAAAGGTGCAATATCCATTGCGGTTTTTTTATTGTCAATAATTTCTGAAACGAGTTTCCCGGTAGCCGGCCCAAGACTCCAGCCCATCATGGCGTGCCCCGTGGCAAAAACAAGGTTGCTATAGGCCTTACTCCTGCCAATATACGGTAAGCCGTCCGGACTTACCGGCCGAAGCCCGCTTTTAGCATTTGCCTTGTCTTCCATGCTTATTTCTATTTCAGGGTAATAGCTTTTTGCAGCTTTGGCAATTGCCTCAACGCGCTCTTTTCTGATGGTATCATTAATACCCGAGAATTCCATAGTTCCGGCAAAACGGGTAAAACCCTGCATAGGGGTCACCGCGGCTTTGGCTTCCATAAGTACAGCCGGAATGCCTATCCCCGTTGGTTTTTTTACATTAATTGAATACCCTTTCCCTGCCTGCAGTGGTAGTTTAACCTCCATTTGTTTGGAAATTTTGCTACTCCAGGAACCGGCAGCTAAAACTACTTCGTCTGCATTGTAGGATGCTTTGGAGGTCCTTATTTCGGTGATTCTGCCTCCGGAAGTTGAAATCTCTAGCACTTCTTCATTGGTTTTTAGATCCACGCCGGCATCCCTGAGATATTTTACCATCTTGGGCATAAATTCTGTAGGGGTGGTATGGCGGTCGCATTCATAATGAATGGCCCCTTTTACATCTAGTACTACATTGGGTTCCAGTTTCTTCAATTCTGCAAGGTCCAGGGTTTTTACTTCCAGTCCAAGAAAACTTGCTTTCTGCGCCACTTCCAATTCATCTTCCCCGGCTTTGTCTGTTTTGTAAAGCATTAGCAGACCTTTTCGTTCCAGTTGAAATTCGCCTAAATCACCAGAAGCATAAATGTCTTCAAACAAGCTGCGACTTAAGATATTAATATCCTTGATCACCGGAATGGCCTTTGCAACTTTAGCAGGGGTGGAAGACTTGTGAAAATACCAGGACCATCTGAAAAAATCGGGGTCCCACCTGGGTTTCATATAAAACGGACTTGACGAATTAAACATCCATTTAATGCCCTTAACAATCATTCCCGGAGAAGCCAGTGGAATAATATGGCTGGGAGTAATATAACCAGCGTTAACAAAAGAAGCTCCTGCAGTGATGTCAGATTTATCTATAACGGTCACCTGATGACCGGCCTTATTCAGATAATAGGCAGAACTCAAACCGGCAATCCCTCCACCAATAATAATTATGCGTTTACTCATATTAAATTACTTGAAACCCCTCTGCAAATGGGTCTTCATCATCAATTTTTATTTCATTGTATCCATAAACCCTGGCCCATCCTTCAATGCTGGGGATAATAGCCGTTTTGTTGTCTAAAGTAGTAACTTCTTCAATACGTCCTATAAACTGAGACCCGATAAAACTCTCATGAATAAAATCTTCGCCTAGTTTCAGGAGGCCTTTTGCATGCCATTGGGCCATCCGTGCTGAGGTTCCCGTGCCGCAGGGCGAACGATCAAGAGCATTGTCACCATAAAAAACGGCATTCCGGGCCGTGGCATTTGGCGCTATGGTCTTACCGGTCCACAGAATATGACTCACATCTCTGATGGTCTTATTTTCCGGATGTATAAATTCATTGGGGTATTTTGTATTGATAACCTCCCGTATTTCCCGGCTAAACTGAATGAGCTCTGTAGCGGAGTAATCCTGTAGCCCACCAAAATTTTCCTGAGGATCTATGATGGCATAAAAATTCCCACCATAAGAAACATCAAATACCAAATGGCCTAAATGAGGGCTTTCAATACTTAATTCGCTGGCTGAAAGAAAAGATTTTACGTTGTTGAATTTTACCCAATCTACTTTTTTAGCTGTTTGGTGATAGGTAACTTCCACAAGACCCGCCGGGGTTTCAAGACGTATTTCCCCGGGTACTTTTGGGGATATTAGTCCTTCTTCAATTCCGATGGTTATGGAACCAATAGTACCATGTCCGCACATAGGTAAACAGCCACTGGTTTCAATAAATAAAATACCCAGGTCGTTTGCAGGATCTGCCGCGGGGTAAAAAATACTACCGCTCATCATGTCATGACCACGAGGTTCAAACATGAGACCTTTACGGATCCAGTCATAGGACTCCAAAAAATGCTGCCTCTTTTCACTCATGTTCCGGCCCTTCAAATCGGGTCCGCCCTGAGCCACAACCCGCACGGGATTGCCACAAGTATGAGCATCAATACACTTAAAGGTAGTTATAGCCATTGGCTTGTGGTCTGTTAAATCGCAGCATCTGTATAAACTCCATTTACCAATCGTAAAATTTGAAGGGGATTCTCATCTTTAAGGGCATCAGGCAGAAAATCCTGGGGCCAGCTCTGAAGGGCCACTGGCCTTACCCACCGTTTTATTGCATATGGGCCCACTGCCGTAAACCTGCTATCTGTTGAAGCAGGGAAAGGTCCGCCATGTACCATAGAAGGGCAAACCTCCACCCCGGTAGGAACGCCGTTAAAAATAATTCGTCCCACCCGACTTCCGAGGGCTGCCACTGCATTTGCATGTTCTCCTACTTCTTGTTCGTTTCCTAAAATGGTTCCGGTAAGCTGACCTTCCAAATGGTGGAGTATGGAGGTTAGTTCAAGGGCATCCTCACATTGAACAACAATAGAAAAGGGGCCAAATACTTCCTGGTGTAGTTTGGGGTTCTCCAGAAAATTTTTCCCTTCAGTAGTAAGTACAAGTTGTTGGGCAAAATAGGGTTGTGGTTCTGTTTCAAAATTTGCTATGGGGCTGGTACCGGCCTGGGAAGCCGCCGTTTGCTTCCCTTTTTCGTAATTACCGTAAATATTTGGATGCAGCATACAACTGGGTTCCAGCTTCGCAATCTCTTTCCCAAGGGAACTGATAAAGGTATCCAGAGTTTCACTTTTCAGGCCTAAAATAAGTCCGGGATTGGTACAAAATTGACCTGCGCCCAGCATAATGGATCCGGCATATTGTTCTGCCCAATAACTGCCCTTTTCTTCGAGGGCAGACGGGAATATCACCACAGGGTTAATGCTGCCCATTTCTGCGAAAACTGGAATTGGTTCCGGACGTTCATTGGCTAATTTGTACAAGGCAGTTCCGCCTTTGATACTACCTGTAAATCCAACCGCTTTTATCACTGGATGTTTAACAAGTTGCTGACCCACTTCTATTCCGCTGCTGTTCAAGTTGGAAAAGACCCCATTGGGCATATCCGTTTTTTTTGCTGCTTTTAGAAT
>CBDTVT010000006.1:0-34362 GCA_965364275.1 uncultured Eudoraea sp.
TCTTATCTGGTTTTTTCTCCCATATTCGGATTGGTAAGAGATTATTTGCCCAGTCTTAAATATGTCATCATATGTTCTTTCGTATACCATATTTTGAGTAAGCCAAACAAAAGCTGCACGCACCCTTTCTTCGTCGGTACTAAAATCGTTTTGAATTCTGTATCCCAGGTCATGGACTTTTTTGAAAGTAGGGTAATTCTTTACTTTCTGGTCCACCCTTGCATACTCATTAGAAAAGGCAAGAGAAGAAACCAGGAATAAAAGAGAAAATAATAACTTAGACACTTCGACTTTTTCCTTAAAGATATGAATCCTGCAGAAAATTACATACTAAGTCAGCCAGAACCATTCAGAAGTATTCTTTTGCATTTGCAATCTGTTATTGAACAAACAGTACATGAAGTGGATTTGAAGTTTAAATACAAAATCCCGTTTTACTATCTGCAGGGTAGGCCTTATTGCTATCTAAATCATAGTAAAAACTACGTTGACCTGGGATTTTGGAATGCCGCTCATCTCACGATTCATTTAGAACACATGACAACAGCAGGCCGTAAAATGATGCGCTCCCTAAGATATACTTCCCTTGAGGAAATAGACCATACCATTTTGGAAGAATTATTAAAAGAGGCCTATAGGGTAAAGGACGAAAAGTTTTGGAAAAAATAGATTATTCTTCTATCCAACCTTTCTCTTTATATAACCTAATGTATTGATTGCTAAGCGAATCACTGTCCTTGTACTTCAATCTGACTTCCTTAAGTTTTTGCTTCATTTCAATGACTACATTAGCATATTTTGGATCCTGATACACATTATTCATCTCCAGCTTGTCATTCTTACGGTCATACAATTCCCATTCATCCACATCGTAGTAAAAGTGAATCAGTTTATAGTCTTTGGTAGCGATACCATAATGCCTTTTTACCGCATGTTCTGCAGGGTATTCATAGTAATGGTAGTATACCGCTTCACGCTCCCATTTCTCTTTTTCGCCTTTGAGTAAGGGTAATAAACTTTCACCTTGCATGTCTGAAGGAGGCAAAGCACCCGCCACCTCCAAAAATGTCTGGGCAAAGTCTAAATTCTGCACCATTTCGTCCTCTGTAATTCCTGCATCTATAACATGTGGCCATTTAATTAATAATGGGGTTTTAAAAGATTCCTCATACATAAAACGTTTATCGAACCACCCGTGTTCCCCTAAATAAAATCCCTGATCTGAAGTATAAACAACCAGGGTATTTTCACTCAACCCTTTTTTGTCAAGATAATCCAGTAACCTGCCCACATTCTCATCCACAGCAGCAATAGTTCCCAGATAATCCTGTAAGTATCGCTGGTATTTCCATACCATAAGGGTAGAATCATTCATCGAAGGATATAATTTTCTAAAATCCTCATTTATTGGTCCATAGACGGAATCCCATGCTGCTTTTTGTTCTGAAGTCATTTTTTCCAGGGGATCAAAAAGTTTACGATCCTTAATCTGTAATTCCTCTATAACTTCAGGAAAGACCTTGTTATCATAGTTAAGCACCATATGTTCCAGGATATTCATTTCTGCAGTCCTGGCCGCTTCACCTCTTGTGGCATAATCATCAAAAAGTGTTTCAGGAAGTGGGAAGGTTTTTTTGGTAAATTCCTTGTAATGCCTTTCTGCAGGAAGCCAGGATCTATGCGGGGCTTTATGGAGGTGCATTAATAGAAAAGGGCGTGCAGTATCTCGTCGTTTTTCCAACCAGTCTAAGGTTAGGTCTGTGATTATGTCTGTGACATAGCCAACAATTGTGGTATCTCCCTGCTTGGTATTGAATGTAGGATTATAGTAATCTCCCTGGCCGGGTAGAATTTTGAATTCATCAAAACCCTTCGGATTATTACCAAAATGCAGTTTTCCAAACATAGCAGTTTGGTAGCCAGCGTTTTGTAAAAGCTGAGGAAAGGTAATATTAGTAGTATCAAAAGGGGAGAGGTTGTCTATTTTTCCGTTGATATGGCTGTGTTTACCCGTAAGGATTACAGCCCTGGAAGGTGCGCAAATAGAATTCGTAACACTGGCGTTGGTAAAAAGCATGCCCTCATTGGCAATCCTGTCAATATTAGGGGTTTGAATTAAT
This sequence comes from uncultured Eudoraea sp., assembly GCA_965364275.1. Lineage (GTDB taxonomy): Bacteria > Bacteroidota > Bacteroidia > Flavobacteriales > Flavobacteriaceae > Eudoraea. The sequence continues at coordinate 2,121 of CBDTVT010000006.1, forward strand.
TTATTACTGTACGCACTGATAGCCTGATAAGCGTGATCATCAGACATGATAAAGACAATATTTGGCCTTTTTGTTGACTTTTTTTCTTTGGTTTCTGACTTACATGATATAAAAAAAATCAATGTACTGCCCAAAATTAGTAATAAACACCAGGTTCTTTTCATAAGCACTTACAAGAATTAATCAATTCCAATGTACTGATTTTTAGGAAATTTATGTGAATTACTGAAGACTATTGACCGTTTTACGAAGAGCCGTTAAATTGGTTAGAAGTTGTTCCAGTTGATCTAATTGCAACATATTGGCCCCATCGCTTTTGGCATTTGCAGGATCAAAGTGGGTTTCGATAAAGATTCCATCAACCCCTGTAGCTATCCCTGCACGGGCTATAGTACTTATTAATTCGGGTCTCCCACCGGTAACTCCTGAAGACTGATTGGGTTGCTGCAAAGAATGGGTAACATCTAATATTACCGGGGCGTATTGCTTCATTACAGGGATTCCCCTAAAATCGACCACCATATCCTGATAGCCAAACATAGTGCCTCGATCTGTAATCATAACCTGGTCATTATTGGAGTCAATTATTTTATTTACAGCGTGCTTCATGCTTTCCGGGCTCATAAATTGTCCCTTTTTAAGGTTAACGGTTTTACCAGTATTTGCTGCGGCAACCAGTAAATCGGTCTGACGTACAAGAAAAGCTGGAATTTGAAGGACATCTACATATTCAGCTGCAAGTTTAGCATCGGCTATCTCATGTATGTCAGTAACGGTGGGTACATGAAATGTTTCAGAAACTTTTTTCAATATTTTTAGAGCTTTATCGTCTCCTATACCTGTAAAAGAGTCAACCCGGCTGCGATTTGCTTTCTTAAAACTCCCTTTAAAAATGTAGGGAATCTCCAATTTATTTGTGATTTCCACAATTCTTTCTGCGATCCGCAATGCCATTTCCTCACCTTCTATGGCGCACGGTCCGGCGAGCAGGAAAAAATTGTTACTATGGGTGTGTTTTAGTTGGGGTATAGAGTCAAGTTTCATATACAAAAGTTAGATTACAAAGATAATTGTTTTTTAAAGCTATTAGCTGTACCGTTAACCCCTCAAAATCAATAGAATAAAAATAACAGAACTTTATAACTGTAGGCAAAAAATAGGAGTATCTTTGCAGCCTTAAAACAAGAAGATGTCCAATACGAAAAACATTGCCATAATTGCCCACGTTGACCACGGAAAAACAACGCTTGTAGATAAGATATTACATCATTGTCAGTTATTCCGGGAAAATGAGAAAACCGGAGATCTTATTTTGGACAATAATGACCTGGAGCGTGAAAGAGGTATTACAATTACTTCAAAGAACGTATCGGTACTTTATAAAGATACCAAGATCAATATTATTGATACTCCTGGCCACGCGGATTTTGGTGGTGAGGTTGAACGTGTTTTAAATATGGCTGATGGGGTTTTATTATTGGTGGATGCCTTTGAAGGGCCAATGCCGCAAACCCGATTTGTATTACAAAAAGCAATCGACATGGGTTTAAAACCCTGTGTAGTAATCAACAAAGTAGATAAGGAAAATTGTACCCCGGAAGAAGTGCATGAAAAGGTCTTTGATCTTATGTATGAACTTGGTGCGGAAGAATGGCAGTTAGACTTTCCAACAGTCTATGGTTCAGCCAAAAATAACTGGATGAGTGATGACTGGCAGAATGAAACAACAACTATTGAACCATTATTGGAAATGGTTATTGAGCATATCCCAAGTTTTGAAGCTCAGGAGGGTACAACACAAATGTTGATTACGTCTTTAGATTACTCTTCATTTACAGGTAGAATTGCCATTGGGCGCCTCCAGCGAGGTTCCTTAAAGGAAGGACAGCGAATCTCTTTGGTAAAACGAGATGGTAGTATCGTAAAGTCGAAGGTAAAAGAACTATTTACTTTTGAAGGTCTGGGTCGTATAAAAGTGAAGGAAGTAGCCACAGGCGATATTTGTGCTATAGTTGGACTTGAAGGATTTGAAATAGGGGATACCATTGCGGATATCGAAAACCCTGAAGGGCTTAAGACCATTGCCATAGACGAACCAACAATGAGTATGTTATTCACCATTAACGATAGTCCGTTTTTTGGTAAGGACGGCAAATTTGTTACTTCAAGGCATATCAAGGAAAGGTTAGAGAAAGAGTTGGAAAAGAACCTGGCGTTGCGTATGGAAGAGACGGATAGCGCGGAAAAATTTATGATTTTTGGAAGGGGTGTTCTGCACTTATCTGTACTCATAGAAACTATGCGAAGAGAAGGCTACGAACTGCAAATAGGTCAGCCTCAGGTAATTATTAGGACCATCGACGGAGTAAAATGTGAGCCTATAGAACAGATGACTATAGATTTGCCAGAAGAAGTATCAGGAAAAGCTATAGAAATGGTCTCTATCCGTAAAGGAGAAATGACCAGCATGGAGGCAAAAGGTGAAAGGATGGTTTGTGAATTCCTTATTCCTTCTCGTGGTATTATTGGGTTGCGAAATCAACTTTTAACCGCAACAGCGGGCGAAGCAATTATGGCTCATCGTTTTTTGGAATACCAACCTATGAAAGGAGATGTCCCACAAAGACAAAATGGTTCATTGGTTTCTATGGAAAATGGAAAGGCAATTCCCTATTCAATTGATAAATTACAGGAAAGAGGAAGGTTCTTTGTAGATCCGGGTGAGGATATTTATGAAGGTCAGGTTATTGGTGAAAATACCAGAGGTGACGATATGACAATAAATATTACTAAAACCAAGAAACTTTCAAATGTACGTTCTTCAGGTGCGGATGATAAGGCAAAAATAGTACCGGCCATCAAATTTTCTCTTGAGGAAGCCCTGGAGTATATTCAAAAAGATGAATATGTAGAGGTTACCCCTAAACATTTACGCCTGCGTAAAGTATTTCTAAAAGAAGTTGACCGTAAAAGGAATAAAATTTCTTAAAGTTTTAAACTCAATTTTAGCTTAATCTCTTGGCGCCTCACGCAATGCTGCCGCTGCTGCACCAACTATTCCTGCCTGGTTTCTTAATTCTGCCGGAATTACAGGAGTTTCAATGGTGATATAATCTTTATATTCATCAAATTCTTTTGAGGTTCCCCCTCCTAAAATTATAAAGTCCGGAGAAATCAGAAGATCGACATACTTTAGGAATACGTTAAAGCGTTTCCCCCATTCTTTAAAGCTAAGGCCCTCATTTTCCTTTGCAGATGCTGCTGCCCAGGTTTCAATTTTTTTGTACTTCTTATAAGGGATCTGGCCCAATTCAAAATTTGGTATTAGCTCACCATTAAAAAATGCTCCACTACCTAATCCGGTTCCGATGGTAATCATAACTACGAAACCTTCTTTCCCTTTTCCTATACCATAATTCATGGTTGCATATCCGGCAGCATCCGCATCATTGATAACCGTTACCGGAAGTCCGGTGGCCTTGCTGAACAGTTCTCTTACATTTACATTCACCCAGGATTTATGTAAATTTCCTTTGGATTTACATACGCCGTGCCTGATAATTGTAGGGAATCCAACTCCGACCGGGCCTTTATGATTAAAATTTTCAACAATTTTTTTAACCACTTCTGCCATTTCTTGTGGTTTTCTGGATTCAGGAGTAGGAATTCTGAAACGTTCGGTCAACATTTCACCTGTTCTGGAGTTTACCAATGCGCCCTTCATTCCGGAGCCACCAATATCAATGCCCAATACTACCATTTGTAGTTTTTATATTAAATTATACGTTTATAAAATTGGGACTAAAAGTAACGAAAAACTTTTTGGGGTTCACCGGATTTTTATATTAGATATCCTTTCTTATTAAGAAAATCAAAAATAAGTTTGTCCACTTCAGATACCATATTTCTGTCGCTATAACTGAGCCATACCATTTCAGAAATTTCAGAATCGGGACACAACTCTCCTGTATAACCCCCTGTATAACATCTCATACGAACTATGGCACCGGGTTGAACACCATGAGCGGGGGCCTCAAAAATTCCCATAAGTTTTAATGAAGAAATGTCTAAAGCTACCTGCAGTTCCTCCCTTATTTCTCTGGAAAGAGATTGCGTATCAGATTCTCCGGGCTCTCTTTTGCCCCCCGGGATATAATAGACATCCTTACCTAAACTCCTTGTGCATAAGATTCGGTTGTCTGCGGTATGAATCCATGCCAACACATCCAGGACACCCTGCGATGGTTCAATATAATAGTCGATGGAGTTAAGAGAATGGTTAGGATCTAATTTATCCAGTATTTTATCAATTAAGATCCCGAAACGGGTTAGTGTACCTAGTCTTTTGTTTCGACCCAGAGCACTGGAGATAGTTTCATCCCTGTTCCCAAATTTGTAGCCTCCTTTTTTTACCCAAAGTGCATTTAGTAAATGCTGCATCAGCACATTGCCCAACTGGTCTATAGATACGGCAACCTTTAATAGATATTCTCCTATACCTTTAAAGCCTTTTGTAAATAAGGAATATAAGATGCCGTATAAAAATCCTAAAGGGCCGGTAAGAATTAGCAAAACTAAAGACACAATAAAAAGGAGTATCCCAACAATGGGGCCGGATTTTCTATTGGCCAGATTTTCTTGTTTTTTAAGAATCACATCAGAATTAGTTACTCAACCACTAAGTTAATGGATATTTAGAAAACATAATTTAACCTATACCCATAGCTACTTTTGACGGGCACTGGTATTATTCCTTAAGCCCCGCCAGGTCTCTTTTTATTAAGAAACCCATATAGGAAGAATCCAATACTCAAGCCTAATATTACATAAGTCAGTATGGAAAATAACTGAGATTGTGAGATTATATTTAAAAAAGGAAGTAAAATTATAGGAGATAAAAACTGACCCATAAACCAAAATGTGGTTAACCTGCCAATTTCTTGACCCCGAATTTGTTCAGGGGCTAATTGCATTACCCAAACATTTGCATTAGGGATCATTAAACCCATACCCAGACCGGCAAGTAACATTCCTATCATAACCATTCCGTATGATCCTCCATAGGAAATACTTGCAAAGGAGATGGCCATTAACAAATAGCCAATGCCAAATACCTGCTGATAGCTCAATCTGTCCTTTATACGGGAAAATGAAAGCGAAGAAATCACCGAGAAAAAAGTGGTCGAAGCTATTGCGATGCCGATCAAAGTGTTTTTTTCAATGCCAATAGATTTTAAATAGAATGGTATCTGTACGGGGATAATAAAAAACAGAATCCACATAATCATCACATTTATAAAGACAAGCCAAATTATTTTAGGAGATTTAACCGAAGTATCCTTACTTTTTGCAATATGTAATGCTTTTGGTTCTTTTAGAAATAAACTGGTCATGGGAAGGATTACCAGGGGAAATAAATAGAGTAAAAAAGGAATCCGCCATGATATATCGGCCAATACTCCCCCGAGAGTAACGAACATTATACCTCCCAAAGACATCACTGCTATTTGCAAACCGGCAAATTTTTGCCTGGATTTGCCCTGATAATAATCTGCTATGAGCGTTGTAGCAACGGTCATTGTAATTCCAACACAAATACCCAGCAAAGCCCTTCCAACCAGGATAAGATAGATGTTGTCTAACCAATAACCCGAACTACCGGCAATGGCGTAAAGGATTAAGGCAGCGTTTAGAAGTCGCAATCTTCCAAATTTATCTATGAACTTCCCTGCGATTATCGCGGTTAAGGCGATAAAAAGAGCAGGAAACGAAAGCGTAAGCTTTACCAGATTTTCAGCGTTTGGTAAAGTTGAAAATGCCTTGGTCATATCAGGCAATGAAGCAGATATGGTAATCATAGACATAATGGTAAGACTACTTACCAGTAAAAGGGTAACTTTTACCTGCCAGCTTTCTGTGTTCATAAGCGATGATGTTAAAAGAAACCCCTAGTGGTAGGAGCCACTAGGGGCGTATGTGATTATTGGTTTATACTGATAACTGAATTCAGACCATTTCCCCTTTCATGAGTTTGGGAAGCATTGCCATAAAATTCTCCTTTTTATTTAAATGTGGAAGGGGTTCAGAGGGTTCAGGAACACCCAGGAATTTACATAGTGGCGCCCATCCGTCCCGTACATCATATACCAGTAATTTGTCTGCAGGTACGCTGGCTTTTATTTCCGCTATATGATCTTCCCAGAATTTTTTCGCAAATTCTTTATCGCCAAACTTTCCCTGCAGATTATCAGCAAAAAAGACTTTCTTGAACCATTTAATGCACTTAACAACATTGCGTATTCTGGCACTCGTCAATAATTTGCCCATCATTTTAATCTTTTCACCAGGTGTTTGTGGTCCGGCTCTGAAAACTGTGCTGTCTACACTTTTATACCAGGCTTCAAAATCTCGTACGGTTAGAATAACCTTAGCATCTGGGTATCTTTTCATATGTTCTTTATACCAGGGATAACCGGGAAAATCCACGGTACCGTCATAGCCTTCGTAAAGTGCATCCCAGTCTGTATCACCGGTATCATCAAGGGTTTTCCAATAATGTAGTTTCTCTGGGTTTACCAACAATTCCTTCATATGGTAAACGTGTTTATGACCCAATTGTTCCAGGCTTTGCTTTAAGGTATTTGTACCGGTCCTTGGTAATCCGGCTCCTATAATTTTAATTGACATTTGTTTATAGTTTTATGTTAGTAATTAATTGAGTTTCGATTTATTGTATACTATCCTGCTCTGCAGGTGGTGGTGGCATTTTAAATATAAAAGGTTCGGGTTGTTCGGCAATAGGGGCCAGGTCTTTGCCAGCAAAGGCAGGAAAGTCCCCGGTAAAATGTGTTGCCCTAAATTGCATATATTTAAAGGGGCCAATTGGTGACGCCACCGTGCCATCAGGCATTTTGTAATTGTCGTTATAGGGATTCCAATATTCCCATACAATTTTTTGGTCTGTGGTAACTTCCATCAATCGTCCTTTGGCTCCAGAAGTTATTAGGGTATTTCCATTTTTCATTCGATGAGCTCCTGACACAAATGCCGAATAAAAGGAGTACTTGTCTGGGGCGGTATAAGACCAAACAGGGCCTTCAGGCCCAAAAGTTCCATTCTCTTCCAATATATAAGCTCCCTCTGAATTTGTTGGTGGCACAAATTCGAAAACCGCACTATGATTGCCAAGAACCCCAACAGCAGCTTCAACCTCTGGAGATTTGCTTGTCATTAATACTGCCCACATAGAGGGTACTTTGTTGTCTGGATGTTCAATATCATTATTAAAAACCATTAAATGACCTTCACCGGGATATCCCTTCGGAATCCATTTTATATCGTGTTCAAAAAAGAGTTTACGATCTGCTTTTGATCCTCTTCCGTAATTGGCTGGGTTACCCCAACGATACAAAAGATCTCCTCCATGTCCCCATCTGCCCCCGGTACTTCCTTTAGCTTCTTCAGTGGTTGTGCCATGGTCTATGATCATTATTTCATTGTAAGCAGGGACACTGATGGCAATCTGATCTAATTCTGGATTATAAGCAATAGCATTGGTGTGGGTAAAGTCGGAATGCTGATTGTCTACGGTGGCATTTCCCGTCATCATACCCATTTTTATCCCTTGTTGAACTTGTTCTTCTGTCATTGGAGGAAGTATTGGCCCATGCACATTAAAATTGATTTTACGTGGATTTTCGGCCAAGATCCCATGGTTATTTTTTGTAGGGTTGTGATCTTGAATCAAATGGTCCCACATATGCCATTCCCATACAATTTCACCCCCGGTCGGTCCGGAAGGTTTTATTTCAATGATCTTGTCCGGCCAAAGCCCAGCTTTCGTAACATGTTTCGGGTCTCTACCCGCCTCGATAGCTTCTTTTTCAGATTTTGCTTCGTAAGAAATGGCAAGAATATTTCCGTTAGGTAATAATTCAATATCATGGTGTATCAGTTCATCCTCATCTGCCCATTCAAAATCCCACAAGATATTTCCATCCCAATCGTATTCCCTAATTCTTCCTGCTTGTCCACCCGCTGCAAATGTAGGAAAGTCCGGATCTACTTCTAATCTAACCAGGTTGCCATTCTCTTTTAAATATTGGTTAACTACCGCCAATTCCGCTTCCCAGATATGAACTACTTCCCCATCGAGATTAATAAGATGTGTTTTAGTGCTTGCGGGAGGTTGAATCATCACATAGCCAGGGGTAGCTAATGCTGTTTTTTCTTTAAGTCCCCGTTTAACCGTAAGACCTGTTAAACTTCTGGTGTCTTCAGGTTTCCATTCACGGACCTCGATTTTTTCTGCAACTTCTGGTTTGGGTTGGTTTTCCTTGCACGAGAAAGCAAGTAATAGGGCAAACGCAAAAAGTAAGGATTTGTTAATTTTCATAATCACTTGTTCTGGTTGGTTGGTTTCAAAACTATTATATCAAAAAATCAATTCAATTTGATTCCAAATTTAGATGGTTAAACTAACTGGAAATGTTATAGATAAGAATTGATTAATGTGTAAGATAAATATAAATTCAGTACAATGGACTTTAGCAACCACTAATTATTTCTTAAAGAGATAAGAAAATAAAAGTTCCCTGTAGCTTGAATGTGCAGCAAATATTTATTAAACAGCTTTCTGAATTACCTCGAAAACTTTTGCGCCATCGCATTTTAGGGTTTTGGATGGATATTTAAGTAGCAGGGCGTAATCATGTGTGGCCATTAGGATAGTTCTTCCGGTCTTATTAATTTCCTGCAATACTTTCATGACTTCTACACTGGTCTGTGGGTCAAGATTACCTGTTGGTTCATCGGCCAGGATAAGTTCGGGGTCATTTAATAATGCCCTGGCAATAGCAATCCGTTGTTGTTCCCCACCCGATAATTCATGAGGAAATTTAAACCCTTTGGTTTTCATGCCCACTTTATCCAGTACGTCCTCAATTTGCGCATCCATTTTATCCGGGTCTTTCCAGCCGGTTGCTTTGAGAACAAACATAAGATTCCTGTTGATGTTTCTATCAGGGAGTAGCTTAAAATCCTGGAAAACTATGCCCAATTTTCGTCTTAAAAAAGGGATATCTTTTTCTTCAAGTGTCTTTAGATTAAATCCTACAATTCGCCCATGTCCCTCCATTAATGGAAGATCCGCGTAAAGGGTTTTCATAAGGCTGCTTTTTCCGCTTCCTGTCTTTCCTATCAGATATACAAACTCTCCTTTTTTTACTTCCAGCGTAATATCCTTGAGTACCATATTCTCCTTTTGGAAAACGGCTACATCTTTTAGATTCACAATGCTTTCACCCATAATTTAAATGTTGATATAAAAGTAATAAGTTCCTGCTTAATTCAAGCTTTCAAGAGGTAAAAATCTATTATTTAGTTGTCTAATATACTTGAGAACAATATTTGACGTTATTAAGGGAAATTACGGTACTTCTTAACAGCTAGAGAACATTATGCGAAAGAAAAAAACCGCGCTACTGCTATATTTCATTATGATTACTATTTCTGGATACGCCCAGGAATCAAAAATTTATACCCATCATCAAAAACAGTATCAGGATGCCCTGGCGCTGTACAATAGCAAACAATATCAGGCTGCTCAGACCATTTTTGAAAAAGTGCAAATGAGTACCAAAGATTTGGAAACAGAAGCCAATAGTGCTTATTATGTTGCCAATGCCGCGGTAAGATTAAATCAGCTTGGTGCGGACAGATTAATGGAAAGTTTTGTAGCCAACTATCCAACTTCCACAAAAAGAAATTCCGCTTTTATGGATGTAGCCGACTATTATTTTGAGAACGGCAAATATCCTTATGCCCTGAAGTGGTATAAAAAGGTAGACCAAAATTCTATGTCTGCTCAGGAAAAGGAGCGGTTTAATTTTAATATGGGCTATTCCTTGTTTAGCTCCAAAAAACCTAAAGAAGCAGAGCGCTATTTAAGCAAGGTAACTACATCCTCCACATATGGTTCCCAGGCCAAATACTACATGGGTTATATTGCTTATCAGCAAGATGATTATGAAGGGGCTAACGAGCGTTTCGATCAAATAGCGGATCAGGAATTGTTAAATGATAAGCTTTCCTATTATCAGGCCGATATGAATTTTAAGCTGGGTAATTTTGAAGAGGCTATTAAACTGGCCAAGTTACAGTTAGCAAAATCTGACAGACAGGAGGTATCTGAACTAAACAAAATTATTGGGGAGAGTTATTTCAATTTAGAACAGTATTCAAATGCTATACCCTATTTGGAAGCTTATAAAGGGAAACGTGGTAAATGGAGCAATACAGATCACTATTTGCTGGGCTACTGTTATTATAAACAGGCAGACTACGCTAACGCAATTAACCAATTCAACAAAATTATTGATGGTAACAACGGAGTAGCCCAAAATGCGTATTACCATTTAGCAGAGTGTTATTTAAACCTGGATAAAAAGCAGGAAGCCTTGAATGCGTTCAGGAATGCTTCCCAAATGGATTTTAACGCGGAGATACAAAAAGATGCCTATCTTAATTACGCCCGCCTGAGTTATGAAATAGGGAATCCTTATGAAGCGGTTCCTAAGGTGCTGTCTGCCTACCTCGAAACTTATCCCAATGACCCTTATTCCAAGGAAATCCAGGAATTATTGGTTGACTCCTATATTACATCCAAAAACTTTGAAGGCGCACTCACCCTATTGGAGGAAAACAGCAGTTTCGCCAGTAAAGCAACTTATCAGAAGGTTGCGTTCTATCGGGGAGTTGAATTGTTTATAGAAACAGATTATGCCGCTGCGGATGCTTTATTTGCTAAATCCCTGAATAACGCACCTGATGAATATTTCAAAGCACGCGCCAGGTATTGGAAGGCGGAATCTAAATATATGCTAAATGCTTTTGAGGATGCACTTTCAGACTATCTTCAGTTTAAAAATAACCCGGCGGCATCGCGAACTGAAGAAATTCAGGATCTTGATTATAACCTCGGATATACTTATTTTAAACTAAAAAACTACAACAATGCAATTTCTTATTACCAGGCTTATGCCGATAAGGGAACGGATGTTGATAAAAAAAATGACGCCAATGTGCGTCTTGGCGATTGTTATTTTGTAACCAGTAAATACTGGCCGGCCATTGAATCTTATAATAAAGTTTTGCAGTCCGGTAGTCCCGAAAAAGACTATGCTGCATTCCAGAAGGCTATAAGCTATGGTTTTATTGACAGGAGTGCTACAAAAATGGAGGAACTCAATGGTTTTATTTCAAGGTATCCCAAATCGAGTTTAAAGGATGATGCGCTATTTGAACTGGGGAACTCCTATATTAAAGAAAATCAGGAGCAAATAGGTTTAGAAACATATGACAGGTTAATAAAAGACTACCCTGGCAGTACTTTGGTCCCCCGGGCATTACTCAGACAGGGACTGGTTTTTTATAATTCCAATAAAAATGATCTGGCTTTAAGTAAGTTCAAAACTGTAGTACGCGATTACCCTAATTCCCAGGAGGCAATACAGGCGGTGGCCACAGCTAAACTTATTTATGTAGATACAGGACAGGTAAGCGAGTACGCCAGATGGGTAGAAGGAATAGACTTTGTTGAGGTATCCGATGCCGAATTAGACAATGCCAGTTATGAATCTGCTGAGAAGCAAAGCCTTCAGGGTAAAAAAGAAGCGGCTATCAAAGGATATGAAAACTATATCAGGGATTTCCCAAATGGATTACATGCAATAAATGCCAACTTTAACCTTGCCCAATTATATTTTGCGAAGGGGGATAAAGACCGGGCACTTCCCGGATATACGTATGTCGCCAACAGTGGCGCTAGTGAATATTCAGAACAAGCCCTTACCAGGGTCTGTGAAATTTATATTGGAAATAAAAACTATGCCTCGGCACTTCCTTTCCTTCAGAGATTAGAATCAATCGCGGATATTCAACAGAACAGAACATTTGCGCAATCTAACCTAATGAAAGGGTATTATGAGCAAAAGAATTATGACCAGACCATAGCCTACGCAGAAAGAGTTATTACAACGGAGAATATTGATAATAGAATTAAGAGTGATGCACAAATCATGATCGCAAGATCTGCCATAGCTACCCGAAATGAAGAAAGAGCGGAACAGGCTTATTCTGAAGTTTTAAAGATAGCCAGTGGTGGATTGGCGGCAGAAGCTTTGTATTATGATGCATACTTTAAACAAAAGGCAGGGTCTTTTGAGGCTTCCAATACTTCGGTTCAAAAATTGGCGAGAGATTATGCCACCTATAAGGAATGGGGTGGTAAAGGTCTAATTCTTATGGCTAAGAATTATTATGCTCTGGATGATGCTTATCAGGCAACATATATTCTGGAAAGTGTAATTGCAAATTTTGGTGATTATGCTCAGATCGTTGCTGAAGCAGAAGGAGAATTAGCTATTATAAAATCGAAAGAAGCACAACGAAATTCATCCATTGTTCCGGACGGAAATTAAATAGATAAGAACACACTATGCAAAGGGAACTAAAAGTTACGATAATTGCTTTAATAGGTTTAGTGCAGCTCTTATCGGCACAAGACGAAAAAGACATTGGAACGGAAACTGTTACGGTGGTAAGGCCATATTCACCAACAGTTTCAGATGCCTTCAAGGTAAAATCTATTCCAAATCTCAATGATTCTATTGTACTTCAAAAAAAGAAGATTGAGTACAGCATTTTTTCAATACCTGTAGCTTCGACTTTTACTCCGGCCAAGGGAAAAGCGTCTGTTGTGCAAAAAGCCAAACCGGAAAAATTATATAATTCCTATGCTTCTGTCAGCTTTGGAAATTTTAGCAATGCCCTCGCAGATTTTTATACCAGCAGAGACATAGACAGGGGTAATAAAAGAGTAGATTTTGGACTTAATCATCATTCCTCACGCGGAGACCTGGAAGATGTTTTGCTAGATACCGATTTTTACAATACAAAATTGAATGCTTCTTATAACCAAAAAGAAAGAGATTTGAATTGGCGTGCCGATATTGGATTTCAACATCAGAAATACAATTGGTATGGCCTTCCTGAAGGGATTTTTGATGAAGCCACAATTAGTACAATTAATGAAAGACAAAATTATTTTGGCCTTGAAGCTGGTGCAGAGCTCCAGATGGAGGAGTCTGTTTTTGCTGGCGGTGAAGTATTGTATCGAAGATTTTGGGATGCTGTGGATTCCGGCGAAAATAGATTTTTGATAAAACCAGAATTTCAATTCCCGGTCTCGTCAGAATTAGTGACTTTAAAAGTCAATTTTGACTATGTAGGGGGGAGTTTTAAAAATGCTAGTATAAATAGCTCTACGAACACTACGGGTATAGATTACGGCCAAATGCAAATTGGCGCAAATCCAAACTTGGTATTATCCGGAGATAAATACACCTTAAATTTGGGAGTTTCTTTAATATATGGTCTGGATACAGAGGTTAGTGACAGTAATTTTTACATTTATCCGGAAATAACGGCCTCATACAGATTGTTAGATGATACGGTTATTGCTTATGGAGGTATAGAAGGGGGGTTAGATCAAAATTCTTATTATAGTTTTGTTGGAGAAAACCCATTTGTATCGCCCACTTTAACTATTCTGCCTACAGATAGGCAGTATGATGCATTTCTGGGTATAAAAGGTCAAATAATACCTAGTCTGAGCTATAACATAAGAGGATTCTATAGAGCTGAAAACAGAAAACCCCTTTATAAATTAAATCCTCAAAATGATTTTAGGGATGATGAAAAAGGATACTATTATGGAAATTCGTTCGAAGTATTTTACGATGATATTAAAACCCTCGGATTGTTTGCCGAATTAAATGTGGATATAAACAGAGATTTCACACTTGGAGTAAACGTAGAACTATTTGATTACAACACAGAGACCGATAATCCTGCATGGAACCTTCCTGATGTTAAAGGTTCATTACTTTTAGATTACCAGATAGGAGAAAAATGGTTTCTGGGGGCTAATTTATTTTATGTAGGAGAGCGTCAGGATTTAAGTGCGCAGGTGGTAGAAAATGTTCTGCCTGCAGATTTCCCTTCCACAGTGCTTACTTTAGATAGTTTTTTTGACGCAAATGCCCATGTCGGATATCATTTCAATGAACAGCTTTCCATTTTTGTCAAAGCAAATAATATCGCAAATAATGCGTATCAGCGCTGGGCAAATTTTAGAGTGCAGAGTTTCCAGGTATTGGCAGGGGTATCCTACAAGTTTGATTTTTAAATGACTTTGTAAATAATAAAGTTAAATTTTAGCTCAATCATCTTTAAAAGACACTGTTTAACGGCATTAACTTCATGCCCGAAGATTAATTCTTAATTTAGGGTGATCTAATAGCCCCTTATTATTTTGGTTGCAAAGCGTACATACAGCTTGTTGTTCACCTTCTTTTGGTGTATTACAACCCTTCTGTCCCAAAACCTGATTCAAAATCCTAGTTTTGAGCAGTACGATGCCTGCCCGGCACGTCTGGGTAATTTTGAAACCGATGTCACTCATTGGAGTACACCCACAAAAGGATCTACTGATTATTTTAATGGTTGCAGCACGATAATGGGGACACCTGAAAATTTTAATGGGACGCAGCCTTCAGATTTTGGCCAGGGTTATGCCGGCCTATATCTTTACGCCCCGGATGATTATCGGGAATATATACAGGTGCCGCTTACTCAAACCTTAGAGAAAGGTAAAACTTATCAGGTTTCTTTCTATGTTAGTCTTGCCGAACGTTCGGACTTCGCCGTAAAAGATTTTGGAGTACTGTTTTCAAAGGATAAACTGGACTTGAATATAAAAAAAGAGCTCTCAAAAATGCATATGTACAAAATTGCGGGTAACTCCTATAATTTTATGGAGATTGGATATACAAATTTTTATAGAGACACCAGAGATTGGGTTGTAGTAAGTACCAGATTTGAGGCCAAAGGCACAGAAAATTATGTGATAATAGGCAATTTTAAGAATAATGCCGGTACCAGAAAGTTTAAAATAAAAAAAGGAGCTAAACAAGGAGCTTATTATTACCTGGATATGGTTGCATTAAATCTGGCAAAATCTATCGGCTCTATTGTGAATTCATCTAGTGATCCAGATCTCGTAACCGAAAATTACGAACTGGATAAAATCCATATTTTTAAAAGTGTCCTATTCAATTTTGATGAATTTAAGCTATTGGATTCCGCCAAAACAGATGTTCAAAAGATATATAACTATCTGGATGAAAACAAGTCACTTCAGATAACTGTTGACGGACATACAGATAATATTGGAACTATATCTTATAACCAGTATTTATCAGACAGACGTTGTTCTGCTGTTGCTCAATATTTAATAGAACTGGGACTTTCAGAGGATAGGATAAGTTGGAAAGGTCATGGAGGAACAGCACCTATAGCAAGTAATGAAACAGAAGAGGGCAGGCGGAAGAATAGGCGCGTAGCTTTTATAATTTCAGAAAAGGACTGAGCCTTTCTTTAAAAAAATGCTGTACATTTAGGCATAAACTTAATAACTTTTCAAATGAAAACAACTTTTAAAAATTTCGGCCTTATATTACTATTCCTGATATTTTCTAACGGATATTCTCTTGAAAGGTGTAATACTTTAAATGGGGTTGAAAGTTCTGATATGCTTGTTAAAAAAAAGAAATGGACCGGAAGTTGGGATTATTCTGTTCAGGATGTACCGGTAGAATATAGTTCCGGGGTAATGCATATTTCTAAAAAAAAGAAGGTGTACACAGTGGAACTGGAGTTGCCCGCGGGTAAGCTGCCTGCGGATAACGTAAGAGTTGATAAAAACAAACTGACTTTCTCTGTAGATATAGAAGGAAGTGTGGTGGACGTTGCCCTTATTATGGATGGTGATTCTTTTAAAGGCCAAAGCAATACCCCTGACGGTACTTTTATGCTAGAAGGGAATCGCCGAAATTGAGGTTATCCAAAATAATTAAAAACAGACTATCTACTTTATCTGCTTGGTGATAAGGCTTTACAGATATATTTTCTTCATACTTTAATTAATAATTATATACATGAGAAACCTCATATTCATATTAGCACTTATGCTCACTGCCTGTCAAGCTCAAAAGGATACAGCAGATCTATTGGTACTTAATGCAAATATCTATACAGTTGATGATAACTTTTCGAAAACCACGGCCTTTGCGGTACGTGATGGAATATTTGTAGCGGTAGGAAGTTCAGAAGAGTTAAAATTGAAGTATAATGCCACTCAAATAGTTGATGCTGCCGAAAGTACGATTGTTCCGGGATTGATAGATGCGCATTGTCATTTTTACAGCTTGGGCCTAAATCAATTGCAATCAAACCTTACAGGAACTACAAGTTTTGAAGAGGTGCTGGAAAGGGTTCAAGAGTTTCACAAACTAAGACCTTCCAATTTTATATTGGGCAGAGGGTGGGATCAGAATGACTGGCCAGTAAAAGAATTCCCAACTAAAAAAGAGTTAGATGTACTTTTTCCGGATACTCCTGTAGCTCTTGAACGTATAGATGGCCATGCCCTACTTGTCAATCAAAAGGCTTTGAATATGGCTGGTATTGATAAGAAAACATCGGCAACTGGAGGGGAGATTGTAAAACATGATGGTGAACTTACAGGGATTCTCATAGATGGACCTATGAATGCCATATATCGCATAATGCCATCCCTTGATAACCAAACCAGAATCGAGGCCCTAAAGGAAGCGGAAAAAATTTGTATTAAAAATGGACTTACCACAGTGAATGACGCAGGTTTGGACAGGACTACTATTGAATTGATAGATAGTCTGCAGCAGGCAGGTGATTTATCAAT
This sequence comes from uncultured Eudoraea sp., assembly GCA_965364275.1. GTDB lineage: Bacteria > Bacteroidota > Bacteroidia > Flavobacteriales > Flavobacteriaceae > Eudoraea. The sequence goes on from CBDTVT010000006.1 coordinate 18,964, forward strand.
ACGGGTTTATGCAATGGTTAGTAATTATCCCGAAAATCTGAATTATTATCTGGACAAAGGCATCATTAAGACTGAAAAGTTAAACGTGCGTTCTGTAAAGGTATATGGGGATGGTGCTTTAGGTTCAAGGGGTGCGGCGCTAAAGGCACCTTATTCTGATAAACCTGGTCATTATGGCGCTATGATAACCCCTGCCGAAGATATGGGGGCATTGGCAAAACGAATTGCAAATTCAGACTATCAAATGAATACACATGCCATTGGGGATTCGGCCAACGTTGTGGTCTTAAGAGCATATGCAAAAGCTTTAGAGGGTATGAAAGATCGGCGGTGGAAGGTAGAACATGCACAGATCATTTCTTCCACTGATTTTGACTTTTTTAAGAATGGCATTATTCCTTCTATTCAGCCTACACATGCTACAAGTGATATGTATTGGGCAGACGAGAGACTAGGAGAAGAGCGTATAAAAGGGGCTTACGCATATAAGGAATTATTAAATCAGGCAGGAATTGTCGCTTTGGGAACAGACTTTCCCGTTGAGGAAGTAAGTCCGTTCTTAACTTTTTATGCTGCCGTAGCGCGAAAGGATCTTAATGATTATCCAGCCGAAGGTTTTCAGATGAAGGATGCGTTGACCAGAGAAGAAACCCTTAGGGGGATGACAATATGGGCTGCTTATTCAAATTTTGAGGAAAATGAAAAGGGTAGTATAGAAGTAGGAAAGCGGGCAGATTTCGTAGTATTAAGTCAGGATATTATGGAAGTGCCTTTAAAGGATATTCCTGGAATTATGGCAGAACAGGTATATATAGACGGGATACTTCAGACTGGAAACCTAACAGATTAATTCTTAAAGTATCAAACAAAAAAAAGCCGAAGTGTTTAACTTCGGCTTTTCACTATTTTCTATGTTTATTACATACTCATACTAAAAGGAACCGCCACTCTTGTAGTGCCCCATCCTAATACCATATGTACGCCATTATCAACTTCCTTGAATCCAATTGAAAATGCTTCCAATGATTCATCTCCCATACTAACAGAACCTTTGGTCTTTGCTACATCCGCAGACTCATCATAAGAATAAGCTCCCCACTGATTTAAATTGCTGTTTAAAATAACCGTCCATTCAGACTCACCTGGTATAGTGAAAAGAGAATAAGTTCCTGCTTTCACAGAAGTATCTCCAAACATCATGTCTTTATAGAGAGTAATCTCTGCGGCTTCGTTGGCCCCTGTTCTCCAAACTTTTCCATCAGGTGCAAGTTGAGAAAGTGATCTGTCTTTTAATTGAGGCCTGCTGTACATTACCTTAATTAACTTGTCGGAAACTTTGTAACTGGAGGGATAGGATGCAATATCCGCTGGACTTTTATCCATCCCGCTAAACTCCTGTGCTGTAATTTCATTTGTAAAAACCATGGCCAAGGCCATGATAGTTAGTGTCAATACTTTTTTCATAATTGTGCTTGTTTTTATATTCATCAAATCTAATTAGTAAACCCTTTGGGGTCTTATAAAAAGTCGTTAAAATTTTAACTGCTTACAAAATGTTTGTTCAATACTCCTATTTTTGGAGTTTTGATTAATAATCTTATCAATTATCACTTATTTGATTACAATATGAAATAAATAAGCCTATTTGTGTTTCAATTTAATAAATTAATAAGCACCTTTGCCTTATAATTGATATAATACTTAAAGAATGTGTGGAATAGTGTGTGCGTTTAATATAAAGGAAAGTACAGAAACCCTGAGACCTCAATTATTGGAAATGTCCAAGAAAGTAAGGCACAGAGGTCCTGATTGGAGTGGGATTTATGCAAATGAGAAGGCTATATTGGCCCATGAACGTTTGGCAATTGTGGATCCTGCATCTGGAAAACAACCCCTATTTAGTGAAGATCAGAAACTTATTTTAGCCGCCAATGGGGAAATTTATAACCATAGAGAATTAAGAAAGCAATTTGAAGGATCTTACAATTTCAGTACAGAATCTGACTGTGAAGTTATTCTGGCTCTATATCAGAAAAAAGGACCTGATTTTTTGGATGATATGAATGGAATCTTTGGATTTGCAATTTATGACTCTGAAAAAGATGAATATTTTATAGCCAGAGATCATATGGGTATAATTCCATTATATATGGGTTGGGATAAAAACGGGACCTTTTATGTTGCTTCAGAACTTAAAGCATTGGAAGGTACGTGCACAAAAATAGAACTTTTTCCACCTGGACATTATTTGCATAGTAGTGACGGGGAATTAAAGAGATGGTATAACAGGGATTGGATAGATTACGAAGCTGTAAAGGATAACCAAACAAGTATCGATGAAATAAGGGATGCCCTGGAAGCGGCAGTGCACAGGCAACTGATGTCTGATGTGCCTTATGGGGTTCTCCTGTCAGGAGGTCTTGATTCTTCCGTTACCTCTGCTATAGCCAAAAAGTATTCTCAAAAGCGAATAGAGTCTGATGATACCAAGGATGCCTGGTGGCCACAATTGCATTCATTTTCTGTAGGATTAGAAGGATCACCAGATCTCGCAGCCGCTCAAATAGTCGCAGAACATATAGGCACAATCCATCATGAAATTAAGTTTACTATCCAGGAAGGCCTTGATGCTATTAAGGATGTAATTTATAACCTGGAAACCTATGATATTACTACCATCAGGGCATCAACGCCTATGTACCTAATGGCCAGGGTAATAAAATCTATGGGCATTAAAATGGTCCTTTCAGGTGAAGGTGCGGATGAACTATTTGGTGGCTACCTATATTTTCACAAGGCACCCAGTCCTAAGGATTTCCATGAAGAGACTGTTAGGAAATTAAGCAAGTTACATATGTATGATTGCTTAAGGGCAAATAAATCTTTAGCAGCCTGGGGAATTGAAGGCAGGGTTCCTTTCCTGGATAAAGAATTTATAGATGTGGCAATGCGGATTAATCCAAAAGACAAGATGATAAATGGGGAACGCATGGAAAAATGGGTGGTGCGAAAAGCGTTTGAATCTGTATTACCAGAAAGTGTAGCCTGGAGGCAAAAAGAACAATTTTCCGATGGGGTTGGGTATAGTTGGATAGATACATTGAAGGAAGTTGTGGATAAGGAAGTATCTGACGAACAATTGGCTAATGCCAAATTCAGATACCCCATTCAAACGCCTACCACAAAGGAAGAATTTTATTATAGGTCTATATTTGAGGGGCATTTCCCAAGTGATGCGGCTGCATGGTCTGTACCACAGGAGGCATCGGTAGCCTGTAGTACTAAAATTGCACTGGAGTGGGATGAGGCCTTTAAAAACATGAATGATCCTTCAGGACGTGCTGTTGCGAATGTTCATGATGATGCTTATGAAAAATAAATCCGGTTTTTCCGAGGACGGAAATTCTCTTAGCCCAAACTTTTTACAAAAAGGAGTAACGGTTCTTTTTTAATTAGCCCTTAAGAAGCACCAATATATTGGTGCTTTTTTTGTTAAATAAATTACTGCTGCTAAATGTCAAGGAATCAATACCTGTTTGGGTTAAAACGATAATTAGTATGCCTTATATAAGATCATAAAAATAAGCATCACCACTGCGGTTATGATTATTGGACCAACTAGACCTATAACTATCCCACCGAATCTAAAATCTTTTTGTTCCAATTTACCCGTGCTATAGGCAATTGCATTAGGAGGGGTAGATATTGGCAGAAACAAAGCAGTGGACGCGCATAAACCAATTACAAGAGGTAATACTACCGGGTCATTAAAAGTTAGGATAATACTTATTGGGATCAAAATCGTGGCCGTGGCCGTATTACTCATGATATTAGACATTATTACCGTTAAATACCCAAATGCAATAACAAGGGCAAAGAAATTTAGATCGTACTGCTGTATTTTTTCCACATAGAAGCTGGCAAGACCGGTTTCCTTTATTGCCAGTCCAAGAGCAAGCCCACCTGCAACTAGCATTAAAGTATCCCAGGGAAGTTTACGAACATCATCCCCATTGATAATACCCGTCATCGTTAGTAAAATAATTGGTAGTAAGGATACCACAGAAGCGGGTATTCCGTGCAGCTTTTCCGTAAGCCATAATAGGAGAGTAATGCACAGTACAGCCAAAACAATCCGTTTTTTAATTCGGTCAAATTTGTAAGTAGAACTGTTTACATCAGTAGCTTCTTTTTCCAGCTCTATTTTCATACTTTTTTTTCTTGCCAGATATTTTTTAGAAAGAACAAACCAAAATAACATAGTCAGTATTATAGCTAGCGGAAATCCTACCATCATCCATTCTAAAAACCCGATGTCAATCCCATTATTATTTAAAGCTTCCATGGCAATGGCATTTGGGGGAGAGCCAATTAGTGTACCCATACCGCCAAGGGAAGCCGAACCGGCGATCCCAATAAGAATAGCTTTGGAGAATGGAGAATCCTTGTCAAGGGTATTTATAAAAGGCAATACGGAAGCAATCATCATGGCAGTGGTTGCCGTATTGGACATGACCATTGAAAAAATGGCCGTTGTAAGCATAAGGCCAAGCAGCACATATTTTGGTTTTGTTCCAAATCTTGAAATGGAAATTCTGAAAACTTCCCTGTCTAATTTTGTTTTACTCATGGCTTCTGCCATAAAAAACCCCCCAAGCATAAGCCAGATAACACTACTGGACCAGGAATTTATGTAACCAATATAATGAGATTGAACATTTGCGGGGTCTATTTGGGAATAATAGCTGTTCATGGCAAAAATTAAGAACCCAAATACCAGTAAACCAACAGCAAAGGGGGGTATGGCTTCTGTTACCCAAAGACCTATAGCCAGGAATAAAAGAAAGAGTACATAGATCTGGGCCTGATCCATGGCAGGTTCATAAAGAGCGTAAGTAAGAGCAAAGGAAAAAACAATACTCAGGAGAAAGTAGATAACCCTGCTTTGTACATCAACTACTTTCTGTATATGGGACATCAGTTTTAATGATACCCCTCTGGAATCTGCCATGCTTATCTGATTTTATTAAAGATGGCACAAAAATACGTAGTAAAGGGTCTAAAAAACCTAACATATGTCATGATAATTTCCAAAACCCATTCAATGGTTAAGAACATCACAAATTGTTGTTAAATTGTTGATAACTTAAGGGCTTCGTATATGCACAAACACTACATTCTATAGGGTATTATCTATATTTGTAAGATTGCTAAAAATTAAATAAAACACTTAAGTTATTCTATGAGCGAAGAAGCTAAAAACAACGAATATTCCGCTGACAGTATTCAGGCATTAGAGGGTATTGAGCATGTGCGTATGAGGCCTTCCATGTATATTGGAGATATAGGAGTCAGAGGATTACATCATTTGGTTTATGAAGTAGTGGATAATTCAATTGATGAAGCAATGGGAGGCTTTTGCGACGCTATTGATGTTGTCATTAATGAGGATAATTCAGTTACTACCAAAGATAATGGCAGGGGAATACCGGTGGATCTGCATAAAAAAGAAGGCATATCTGCTCTTGAAGTAGTAATGACCAAAATTGGAGCCGGGGGTAAATTTGATAAAGATTCTTATAAGGTTTCAGGTGGTTTACACGGCGTAGGCGTTTCCGTAGTGAATGCACTTTCGGATCACTTAAAGGCCTCTGTTCACAGAGATGGTAAGGTATGGGAACAGGAATACGAAAGGGGTAAATCACTTTATCCTGTTAAAAGCGTTGGAGAATCCAGCGAAACAGGTACTATAGTAACTTTTCACCCGGATGTCGACATTTTTACCCAAACTATAGAATACAGTTACGAAACCCTGGCCAACAGGATGAGGGAACTTTCTTATTTGAATAAAGGAGTGACAATTAGTATTACAGACAGGCGTCAAAAAGACGAAGAAGGTAATTTTGTGTCCGACAAATTTTATTCAGATGAGGGGTTAAAGGAATTTGTACGTTTTTTAGATAGCAATAGGGAGTCCTTGATCAAGGATGTCATCTCTATGGAGGGTGAAAAAAATGGCATTCCTGTTGAGGTGGCTATGATCTATAACAATAGCTACACTGAAAATTTACACTCCTATGTGAACAATATCAATACCCATGAAGGTGGAACACATCTTTCGGGATTCAGAAGAGGGCTTACCACAACCTTAAAGAAATATGCCGATAGTTCCGGGATGTTAGATAAAGTGAAATTTGAGGTAGCCGGTGATGATTTCAGAGAAGGTCTTACGGCTATTATTTCGGTAAAAGTAGGGGAGCCTCAGTTTGAAGGACAAACCAAGACAAAACTTGGAAACAGGGAAGTTTCTTCGGCTGTGAGCCAGTCGGTATCAGAGATGCTTACCAATTATCTGGAGGAACATCCTGATGATGCCAAAATTATTGTGCAAAAGGTTATTCTTGCTGCTCAGGCACGCCATGCTGCTACCAAGGCCAGAGAAATGGTTCAGCGTAAGAATGTAATGAGTGGAGGGGGATTACCAGGAAAACTGTCCGATTGTTCAGAACAAGATCCATCTTTATGCGAAGTATTCCTCGTAGAGGGAGATTCGGCAGGGGGTACCGCCAAGATGGGGCGCGACCGAAATTTTCAGGCTATTTTACCTTTACGTGGAAAAATACTGAATGTGGAGAAAGCCATGCAGCACAAGGTGTTTGAAAATGAAGAAATAAAAAACATTTACACGGCATTAGGCGTAACTATAGGTACTGAAGAAGACAGTAAAGCCTTGAATCTCGAAAAATTGCGTTATCATAAAGTTGTGATCATGTGTGATGCGGATGTAGATGGAAGCCATATAGAAACATTAATACTAACTTTTTTCTTTCGCTATATGCGGGAATTAATAGAAGGAGGCCATGTTTATATTGCAACTCCACCTCTTTATCTCGTTAAAAAAGGAAGTAAAAAACGCTATGCCTGGTCTGATAAGGAGCGAGATGAGATTGTTGAAAGTTTTGGAGGTAGTGCCTCAATACAGCGCTATAAAGGTTTGGGTGAAATGAATGCAGAACAACTTTGGGATACCACTATGAATCCATCGTTCAGGACTTTGCGACTGATTACAATTGATAACGCCACTGAATCTGACAGAGTATTCTCTATGTTAATGGGAGATGAAGTTCCTCCAAGAAGGGAATTTATTGAGAAAAATGCTGTTTACGCAAATATTGACGTGTAACTCATAATAATTAAAAGTAAAAATCCCGATGCGAAACCTTCGGGATTTTTTTATTGTTACTAAGTTATAAGTTTCCGTTTTATTCCCCTGCACTATTAATCTTAAATTAAAAAAGCAGCCTTTTAAAAAGACTGCTTTTAGTAACTATATGGAAAAAAAAATTGGGGAATTACTCTCGTTTTGCTAAAGTTTCACCTTTTACATCCTCCAGCAACATACCTTCTGGTGATTCTTTCATGCTTACAACATCTTTAATCATATCTGTTCCGGGATAAGAAATAGTGTAAACACCTTTATCCGCTACCCAGCTAAAATCAGTTTTGAAGTCAAGCTGAGACCCATTGTATTTTTGGTACCTTCCTAAATACACGTCATTGAATATCCATTCTTGTCGGATAGTTTGTTTACTAGTTTCACTGGCATTAATAACATCAACCCTGTACCAAATACCGATGACCGGATCATTATTTTCCGGGATTCTGGAACAGTTACTGGCTAAAACAATAGCAACTATCGCCATAAAGGAGAAAAGCTTTTTCAATTTTAGTAGGTTTTAGATTTGGGATCTATTAGTATTTCTAACGCCAATACTAAAACAGGTATTGTTAAAAATCGATGTAATACATAAGAATGGGAGTTTCTTCGTTGAATTGCATTTTATTTTAACATAATGTATAAAACAATGCATGTACAAATCAAAAATTCAAGGTAAAATATAAGTTGGTAATGGGTTCTTAAATCTGTTAAATTTCTGTAATTTTACCAGTCTTATAAATCACTTTAAAATATAATATATCATGAAAGTTACAGTAGTTGGAGCGGGTGCAGTTGGTGCTAGTTGTGCCGAGTATATCGCAATTAAAAATTTTGCTTCGGAAGTTGTTTTGCTGGATATTAAGGAAGGTTATGCTGAAGGAAAGGCTATGGACCTTATGCAAACGGCTTCTTTGAACGGTTTTGACACCACCATAACGGGCACTACAGGAGATTATTCAAGAACCGCTGATAGCGATATAGCCGTAATCACATCCGGGATTCCCAGAAAACCAGGTATGACTCGTGAAGAGCTGATTGGTATCAATGCGGGGATAGTGAAAACTGTTGCTTCAAATCTTTTAGAGCATTCACCAAATGTAACTTTGATTGTGGTAAGTAATCCGATGGATACCATGACCTATTTGGTACATAAGACCACAAATCTTCCCAAGAATAAAATTATTGGTATGGGAGGGGCATTAGATAGTGCTAGATTTAAATATCGTTTGGCTGAGGCTCTAGATGCTCCTATCTCAGATATTGATGGAATGGTAATTGGTGGGCATAGCGATACTGGAATGGTACCTCTTGCCAGTCAGGCTGCAAGAAATAGCGTAAAGGTTTCTGAATTTTTATCGGAGGACCGCCTACAACAGGTAGTGGAAGACACTAAAGTGGGTGGTGCGACACTTACTAAACTTCTTGGCACAAGTGCCTGGTATGCACCTGGTGCTGCAGTTTCAGCATTGGTACAGGCTATTGCCTGTGATCAAAAGAAGATGTTTCCTTGTTCTACTTTCCTTGAGGGGGAATATGGCTTAAACGATATCTGTATTGGTGTTCCTGTATTACTCGGCAAAAATGGAATTGAAGATATAGTAGAGATTTCCCTGAGTGATGCCGAAAAAGCTAAAATGCAGGAGAGCGCTGTAGGGGTTAGAAATACTAATGGTTTGCTGGACGTATAGTATAAACCATTTTTTAATTTATAAGAAGCATCACTCATGTGATGCTTTTTTTTTAGGTTGAGTTTAGACTGTAAAAAGTTTGTTTCCATTATGCCAGGGCTCCGGCAATTTTAAGAATATGTTTGTTTTACGGCTCTAATTTGAAAAGATTAATAAATAAAATTTTAAGGATAAAGGTCTCAACAGGCCTTTGATCTATACAAATAACATAAATAAATTGTCAGTTCTTAAGGGAAATGATATATTTGCACGCTGTTTACAAATACCATCAAAAAATCAATTAAACCATGCAGAATAAAGGACTTATAAAGCTATTTGCTTTCTTGTTCGGACTGGTAAGTATCTATCAACTTTCCTATACATTCATTACCGCCAAGGTAGAAAAAGATGCAGCATTATTTGCAACATCTACTGTTTCACCTTCTGAGGATGATTATGTAGCTAAAAGAGAAGCGGTTGAAGCTACTTATTTAGATTCCATAGGAGGAAATCCTATTTTGGGTTATACCAGTTATGACGATGCAAAGAAGAAGGAACTAAATAAAGGCCTGGATCTTAAAGGAGGTATAAATGTTACGCTCCAGATATCGGTAAAAGATATTCTTAAAGGCCTGGCGGATAATACCAAAAATCCAATCTTTAATAAAGCATTAGCCGATGCCGACGTGGCTTCTAAAGACAGCGACGAAACCTATATTGATCTATTTTTCGAAGCATTTGATAATATAAAGGGAGATGCTAAATTGGCTTCTCCTGATATTTTTGCGAATAAAAGTCTTAGTGATGAGATCAATTTTCAAATGTCAGATGATGAGGTAAAGCCTATTATCCGACGAAAAATTGATGAATCTGTAGTATCGGCCTTCGAAGTATTACGTGAACGTATTGATGGTTTTGGAGTTACGCAACCCAACATTCAGCGCGAAGGCAATTCCGGAAGGATTTTGGTTGAATTACCAGGAGCAAGAGATATCGCAAGAGCGCAGGACCTTCTTTCAAGTACCGCGCAATTGGAGTTTTGGGAAACATATGAACCCGGTAATCAAAGCCTTATAAATTTCTTTATTCAGGCTAATGACCGCCTGAAAACCCTTGTAGAAGACACGGAAGAAGAAGTTGTTGATAAGGAAGAATCTGAGATAGATTCTTTACTCTCAGACGTAACCCAGGATTCTTTGGATCTGGCTATTGAGAGAAATCCATTATTTGAAAAGTTACAGTTAAACGGACCTGGTTTTGCCGTCGGTATAGCGGCAATAAAAGATACCGCCGAAATAGGATCATACCTTCGTATGCCGGAAGTCAGACGTTTATTACCTCCGGAAGTACAATTCACAAAATTTTTATGGGAGCGGCCTACTAAGGATTCCGAAGTAGCATCCTTATATGCCTTAAAATCTAACCGGGATAATACCCCTAGAATTAGTGGCGATGTGGTGAGTGATGCCAGGGACCAATTTGACCAGTTTAACAGGCCGGCTGTGGGCATGGACATGAATGTAAGAGGAGCTAAACTTTGGGAAAAACTAACCAGCGAAGCAAACCTTAACAATACCGGAATTGCTATTGTACTGGATAATAAAGTATATACAGCCCCAGGTGTTTCATCGGTAGGTGGTATATCTGGTGGTAGTTCTGAAATTACAGGAACATTTACTGTGAACGAAACTAAAGATATTGCCAATGTGCTTAGGGCTGGTAAATTACCGGCTTCTGCCGAGATTATTGATTCTTTTGTGGTTGGCCCTTCCCTGGGACAGGAAGCTATAGATAGTGGCTTTATGTCCTTTCTGATTGCTATGGCTTTTGTTTTACTGTGGATGGTCTTCTATTATGGTAAAGCAGGAATCTTTGCAGATATAGCTTTAAGTTTCAACATCGTCCTTATTTTTGGTGTATTATCCAGTTTGGGTGCCGTACTTACATTACCCGGAATTGCCGGTATTGTATTAACTATAGGTATGTCTGTTGATGCTAATGTTCTGATCTTTGAACGGATTAAGGAAGAATTGGCTAAAGGGAAAGGTAAAGGGCAAGCTATCTCTGATGGTTTTTCAAATGCATTATCATCCATTCTTGATGCAAACGTAACAACAGGTCTTACTGCTATTATATTATTGATTTTTGGTAGTGGCCCTATTAAAGGTTTTGCGACTACCTTGATTATTGGTATTCTAACCTCTTTGTTTACGGCTATTTTTGTTACGAGATTATTGATAGAATGGTATATTTCTGGCAAAGGAAGAACCCTGGATTTTTCAACTCCTCTTACAAAAAATCTGTTTAAGAATTTAAATATCAATTTCTTAAGCAAGCGTAAAATTGCTTATGTTCTATCATCTATTTTGGTAGGTGTTGGACTTTTTTCCTTATTTACCCAGGGTCTAGACGAAGGTGTTGATTTTGTTGGAGGACGTAACTATCAGATTCGTTTTGTAAACCCAGTTAGTCCATCAGAAATAACCAATGAGTTAACCGAAACCTTAGGAAGTGCCAGTGCCAAAACATTTGGCGATGCCAACCAAATTATGGTTACAACCAAGTATAAGGTAGATGTTCAAGGCACAGAAGTAGATGATGAAATATTAGGTATATTATATACCTCATTGCAAAAATATTTACCAGATGGAGCCACATATCAGGATTTTATCCCTGGTGGAACTAATGGAGATATTGGGGTGCTTAAGTACCGAAAGGTTGGCCCGACCATCGCAGATGATATAAAGAAAAATGCGTTATGGGCTATTTTTGGATCTTTAGCTGTAGTCTTTTTATATATTTTGCTGCGTTTCCGTAAATGGCAATACTCTTTGGGTGCCGTGGTTGCAGTATTCCACGATGTATTAATTGTATTGGGGATTTTCTCACTAACCAGTAAAATAATGCCATTTAGCATGGAAGTAGACCAGGCGTTTATTGCTGCTATATTGACCGTAATCGGTTATTCCCTGAATGATACTGTGGTCGTTTTCGACCGTATCAGGGAGATGGTTACCGAACATGGCTGGAAAGGTGGGGAAAATATCAATAAGGCATTAAACAGCACATTAAGCAGAACACTTAATACCTCCCTTACAACACTTGTTGTATTATTGTCCATTTTTATTTTTGGAGGGGAGTCCCTGAGAGGATTTATGTTCGCCATGATTATTGGTGTCATAGTAGGTACCTATTCTTCACTATTTATAGCAACACCAGTGATGTTTGATACCAGTCGTCGTGAGATAATGGGAAAGAAGAAGGATTAAATACTCTTGTAAATTACAAAATAGGCCACAGGACTTTTTATTAAGTTTTGTGGTTTTTTTGTGCATTATAAACAAAAAAAACCTGTCGTTTCCGACAGGTTTTTTTAAAATAAATTCTTTAAATCTTAAGGATTAAACTACCTCAACATTTACTGCGTTTAAACCTTTAGGGCTTTCTTCTAGATCGTAGCTAACTTTATCTCCCTCTGAAATCTCTTCTGTTAATCCACTTGCGTGGACAAATACGTCTTTGTCTCCTTCATCCGGAGTGATAAATCCAAAACCTTTGGCGTTGTTGAAAAATTTTACTGTACCGTTACTCATGATTATATATTAAATTAGCCGCAAAGATAAGTTAATATCCTTCAAATTAAGTATATAAGCTAATAATTTTCCATCTAGTCATTATTTTTTCACTTTTCCTTAAGAAATAGCAGATTTCTAACCCTACCTGATGATACTTTACAGCCGCTTATTTTATCATCTGCATCTCTAATAAATTCAATCCTGCTAAAAAACCATTCACTCCCGGAAAACATATCTTTTTTAATAGGGTCTAATGCGATGTCGCTATGCCTGCTATGTCTGGCAATTAATTTATCGCCTTCTATCATGAATTCGTATTCTGTGGATAGTTCTTCACTGTAAAATCTCCCGGTAAATTTTGATAAATCAACAGACGATTTATCAAATTCAATGATTCTTTGGGCATTCATGATCTGGCCTCCCTGTTCCAGCTTAAAACGCTCAACTTTTTCATTCTCAGCCGGAATAAACGTAATTTCAGCTTCCACTTCTGCAATTTTAAACTTAGTTTGGGATAAAGCTATTAAGGTTACTTTTTGTTGACCGGTTGCCTGCGCTAATAATTGACCACTGTCTTCAGTGATACTTATATTAAATCCTGGTTGCAATTCATAGTCACCCATATAGGATTTTTTGGTTTTTTGATCTATGGTAATTTTATCATTTTCTGTATCTGAGGCTTCCACATCATTCTTCGGCTTTGTTTTTATAAGGTCTCTCAGATAAATATCCGTTATTTTATGCGCCATTGATCCTGATCCAAATAAAGCATTATTACTAAATACTACCACTGAAAAATTTTGATCGGGAAAACGAGTCAGGTATGACCTGTATCCTGCATCTGCCCCTCCATGTTGAATCTCATTCAATCCTTTATACTTTCCTACAAATTGGCCAAGTGCTCCGCCTATTGTCTTACCGTTATTCAGAACTGCAGGAGTATTCATTTCCGTAAACAATTCAGGACTCCCTATTTTTGGGGATGAAAAGTTTAGCGCCCACAGACTTAGATCTTCAACGGTAGTGAATAGACTGGTTGCCCCCACATTAGCATAGCTCAACACACTTTTCTTATAGCCGGTGCTGTCTGAATAATAGGAATACGCCCTGTTTTTTACAATTTTTTCATGATCATCATAAAACAATGTATTAGTCATATTTAAAGGTTTAAAAATACGCTCATCCGTAAATGTTGCAAAAGAAACTCCAGACACCCGCGCAACCACTTCAGCTAATAAAGTAAAACCTGTATTGCAATACATATACTCCTCTCCCGGATCAAAATTAAGCGCCTGTTGTTTACTTATTAGTTTAAGTACATGTTCCTTTGTGATAACATCGTCCAGCCGCCAACCCGCCATGGCTAATAAATTCCATTGATCCCTTAAACCGCTGGTGTGACTTGCCAAATGCCGCAGAGTAATGATCTTACCAAAATCCGGTACTTCCGGGATATACTTTCTTATATCGTCATCGAGGGTCAATTTTCCTTCACTTTCTAATAATAATATGGAGAAAACCGTAAACTGCTTGGAAACAGAGGCAATATGAAATATGGTTGAAGGAACTATTGGGATATCATATTCCAAATTTGACAACCCGTACCCTTTTTTATAAACAATTGCACCGTTTTTGACTACGGCAACCGCTGCTCCAGGTGTTTCCTTGTTGTCCCAGACTGTAAACAATTCATCAACCTGCCCCTTTAAAGTAACTGCCCTGGGTTTTATTTTTTCAAGGGATAGTTCATATTTACCAATAGGTTGATTCTCATCCAGCGGATAAACTTCCACAACATATTCACCATCAATGGTGGAAGTTATTGTTATGTATTCATATCCGTTTTTACCATTGGGACTATCAAAGTCTTTAATTTTATTGCCCCTTACATCATAAGTAGTTATTTTTAGATCAACACCCCGCTGCATCAACTTAAAAAAGGCAAACTGATCCTTAGCCATCACTACCTTATATTGGTGTGTTTCTTTCGGCAGTATTTCGGCAGAAATGGGACTTCCCTCGCTTAATTCCCCTTTCAGAAATTGGGCATTTAATGATACTGATAGAAAAATAATTAAAAGGGTAACTTTCGATTTAACCACGTAATAATTCATATTATGATTTTACTTTTTCTTGTTGAGTTTATACATATTTAAAACGACTGGATGTCTAATTTGTAACTCGGTTACTTCATTTTTATTTATCCATCACTTTACCAACAGATCCCTCGGGTGTCAACTCTAATTGATATACAAAATGTGATTTTAATTCCGGTTCCTTCCTATGCGAGACAAAAACTATTGTTGTCTGACTTTCTGCCGCCATTTTATTTACAAGGGCAACTACTAGAGCCGCACTTGCATCATCTAAGCCAGCAGTTGGTTCATCCAGGATTAAAAGGAGTGGATGTTTAATCATTGCCCTTACGCACATGATAAGTCGTTGCTGGCCTAGACTAAGGTCGTGAAAATAACAGTCTTTTTTGTCTTCCATATCTAATAGAGCCAGCCATTCCCTGGCTACCCTTAATTGAGCTTGACTAGGCTTCACGTACAATCCAATGGAATCTAATAGTCCTGAAATTAGCATATTTTCCAGGCTGTGATAGCCCCTGAACCGGTCTACCATGGCAGGTGTAAAATAGCCTATATTTTTTTTGATATCCCAAACACTTTCCCCACTCCCTTTCTGCTTTCCAAACAGGAATATATCCTGCCCGTAGGCTTTAGGATTATCACCTGTGATCATAGAAAGCAATGTGGTTTTGCCACTTCCATTTTTACCAGCCAACTCCCAAAATTCTCCGGTTCGGATGTTCCAGTTAATATTTTTGAGAATTGGTTTCTCTTCATAGTGTACAGAAACATTTTTAAATCTAATTAAATGGTCATGAGAATATTTAAACTGATTTAATGCTTGAGGAACATCTCCATGAAAA
>CBDTVT010000007.1:0-33338 GCA_965364275.1 uncultured Eudoraea sp.
ACATATATTTCCCTGTATAATTTCTCTTTTTCATCGGTTAATTGTACAATAATAGGATAGGTTATTTCACCTGCTAAATTTAAGCGCAAATTGCCGAAGTCAGCATACCCTCCGGTAGATAATCTATAGTTAATCGTATCATTAGTTTCCCCAAAGAAGTCTGTAATAAAATTAGGAAGCAAATTTAGATAATAGGTCTCATCAGACTCTTTTTCAAAGTCCACGGACATCTGGTTTTTTGTGGTGTCCAATTGAGCTTTAAAATTAACTGCTAATGTATCCTTGTTGAAAATAGCTATCCTTGTTGTGTCCATAGCAGCAATCGGAATACTGGATGTGATATAGAATTCATCAGCGAAGTTTATGGAGTTTCGATGACTGGGAATGAGCATCAAAGAATCTGCAGCCAGTTTTCTTGTTTTTACCGTAAACGTATCAATTTTCTTCAAGCGTTCATTCGTCACTTTAAAAATGATAGAATCTATTTCAAAAGGAATGAACCAATAGTTAAGCGTATCTTTTTCAGGATCTTTGACAATGAGAGTACTTATAGAATCGGGAATTTCTGTTAAAGTTTCAATGTCTAATTTTACATCTCCGCCAGAATAGCCAAATATAATTTTATTAGCCGCCGCATAATTTGGTGTTTTTAAACTATAATTAGGGATCTCTTTAAAAAGATTAAGAAGAAAAACAGTATCCGTCGGCAGAGAGACGGTGTCTTCAATAAAGCCTATTTTATCTGTATTCTGGTCGAATACATTGTTCTTAGATTCATCTTTGATAGCAATAATGGCATATTTTCCCGCTTTGAGGTATTTAAGTTGGAAGATAGTTGTGCTGTCCAGCGTATTTGTAATATAATTAGGGGGTTTATTATAGGTTGTTGAATCCGTATACGCAGTGTCTATTTCGTATAACATAACACTAATAAACTCGTCTGCTTTTTTATTGAAAGCATCTTTAACAACCCCGGAAACAGTTAATGAATCAATATATGTGCCTGTAGAAAAAACATAAGTTAAAAAGCTGTTCGGATTGCCTTCATTGTTATCTACGATACTTTGTCCGAAATTTAATGTATAGGTTGTATTTTCTAACAAAGTATCTTTTAAAGTGACTTCTACATATTTGCTGGCCCCTCCCTGAGGTGTAACTTCAGGATTATATTTTAAAGGCGGTGATACGATAAGCTGATTTTGAACATCCTCCAATTTTATATATTCATCAAAATAAAGCCTGATTTTTTTAGCCTTGAATTCAGTTGTCAGGTTTTCAGGTTCTGCCTTTAGTAAAACTGGAGGTGTAGTGTCTTTGGGGCCACCGGATGGACTTCCTCTCCTGGCACATTGTAAAGCGGCCAGAACAACTGCAATTAGAAAAAAGAAGGATAAAATACGCTGTATTCGAGGCATTTGATTTTTCTATAAGGCAAAGAAACAATTAATTTAAAGAATTGTGAAATTAAGGAACAACCGCCATCGCAGCAACTGAAACAGAAACATCTTTTGCCTTTTTTATAGCTAGTACACAGGCTTCCATGGTAGCACCGGTAGTAATCACATCATCAATCAATAGCACATTTTTGTTACATAAAAAATCAGGATTAGTCACTTTGTAAAGATCTGGCATACCCCTCCAGCGATACAACCTGTTTTTTTTGGTTTGGGTACGGGTATTGGCTGTTTTAACAAGAATATGTTCCATATAACTAGCATTAAGATGGTCTGCAATTCTTTTTGCAAACCCAGAAACTTGATTATATCCTCGTTTTTTGAGCTTTTTTTTATGTAATGGAACAGGTATTACAATATCAATATGGTCAAGAGCGTTACTTTCTTTTAGAACCTGGCCATACCAGTCTCCTAAAAATTGCCCTATTTGAGGTTGATTTTTATACTTTAAAAAGTGGATTAAATTTTTAACAATCCCTTTATCTGAATAAAAAAGGAACGCAGAGGCCTTTTTTATGTCAATTCGGCCATAAAATATTTTATCCACTGCGTTTTGCTCAATAAAATCGTATTCGGTAAGTGGTATTTGGTTTCGACAAAGTGTACATAATAGCTGCTCTCCTCGATATAATTGAACATTACATCCAAAACACAACCTCGGTAGAAGTACCGTGTTGATATCATTTATTATATTTGAGAGCTTGGAAAAGTACAAATCTTTAATAAACCTAATCTTATTTGCTTAGCCTATCTGAATGGATATTCAAGATAATAAATTTAACTATAAAATAATACTTGCTGCATTAGTTGCCGTAATTATCGGCATATTAATAGCTTTCTACTATAGTTATGCCCAATCCAGAACTCAAATAAACTATTTGGAAGATGAAAAAGGCCTGCTTGTAAAGGATTTAACCCTTATGAAGACAGAAGTAGACCGGCTTTCTGCGCTTAATGAGGTAAACGAAATAGAATTACAAGATTCCAGATATCGTGTTCAACAGCTATTGGATTCTGTGGGTAGACTCAACTTTACCGTGGCCAAATTAAAGGAGTACAAGAAAGAGCTTCGTGAGTTGGAGGTAAAACATGATAGCCTAAAGCTTAAAAACAATTTCCTTAAATATAATAATATGCTACTCTCCGATAAATATGAGGAGACTCGCAAAATGATTGAAGAATTAAGAGGCAAAAGTAGTTCTCTTGCAGAAGCGGAAGCATTGCTGCGTGAGAAGAATAAGGAGCTGAACAAGGAATTGCGAATAAAGAGCTATTTAAAATTGCAAAATTCAGAAGGAAGTGGTTTCAGGCTGCGAAGCGGTAAGCCCATTAAAACCACTAAGGCATCGACTATTGAAAAGCTTAGGGGTTGTGTTACTATTATGGGAAACCCCAATGACATTAATGAGGAAAAGGTTATTTATTTTCAGTTCCTGGGCCCTAACATGGGGGTTATAGAGGATAACGCTAATGTCATTTCCGTAAGTGGAAATATCTATAGTAAGAGAGTAGAGCTAATATCCACCGGAGAGGATATCAGTGTATGTGATTTTATAACAATTCCTCAAGGTTCGCTGGAACCTGGCACCTATACCCTTAATGTTTTTGAAGACGAAAAACTACTATCATCTTCAGAATTTCAATTGAAATAAATACTACTTTTTTAATGTTATTCCATTTTATTTCTAAGTCTTAGAAAATAAATGCCATAATATTCTATTTTTGCCAAATGGCAAATCAAGAAGACATCTTTAAAAAGGTAATTTCACATGCTAAGGAATATGGCTATGTGGTGCAATCAAGTGAAATATATGATGGCTTGAGTGCGGTGTACGACTATACTCAGAACGGGGCAGAACTTAAAAAAAACATTAAAGAATACTGGTGGAAGGCCATGGTGCAGATGAATGAGAATATTGTTGGCATTGATACCGCAATATTTATGCACCCTACTACCTGGAAAGCATCCGGGCATGTTGATGCTTTTAATGATCCGCTTATTGATAACAAAGACTCTAAAAAAAGGTATCGGGCAGATGTATTGGTTGAGGACCATGTCGCCAAAATAGAATCAAAAATTGATAAGGAAGTTCAAAAAGCTTCAAAACGATTTGGTGAGTCTTTCGACAAAACCCAATTTCTGACAACTAATCCACGTGTTTTGGGCTATCAGGAAAAAGCACAAAGTATACTTAAACGCTTAGGCAGATCTTTGGAAGCCGAAGATTTAGAGGATGTTAAAAATCTAATCGAAGAGTTGGCCATAGTTTGCCCCGTTTCAGGGTCTAAAAACTGGACAGATGTTAAACAATTTAATTTAATGTTCGGAACAAAACTAGGAGCTTCCACCGAAAATGCCACGGATCTTTATTTAAGACCGGAAACAGCCCAGGGGATATTCGTAAATTTTCTTAATGTTCAAAAATCCGGGCGGCTGAAAATACCATTTGGGATTGCGCAAATTGGAAAGGCATTCAGAAATGAAATTGTTGCAAGGCAATTTATATTCAGAATGCGGGAATTTGAACAAATGGAGATGCAATTCTTCATTAAACCTGGAACACAGATAGAATGGTATGAAAAGTGGAAAGAGTTACGCATGAAATGGCATTTATCACTGGGAATGGGCGAGGAGAATTACCGTTTTCACGATCATGAAAAACTGGCCCATTATGCAGATGCTGCCTCGGACATCGAGTTTAAATTTCCATTTGGATTTAAAGAACTCGAGGGGATTCACTCCAGAACCGATTTTGATCTGGGGAGCCATGAAAAATATTCAGGTAAAAAATTGCAGTATTTTGATCCTGAACTCAACCAGAATTATGTGCCTTATGTTGTAGAAACTTCTATTGGAGTTGATAGAATGTTCCTGGCTGTTTTTTCAAATTCACTGAAAGAAGAGGAATTGGAAAATGGAACAACCCGGATAGTTTTAAAATTACCTTCCGTACTTGCACCCACAAAAGCAGCTGTTCTTCCGCTTGTAAAAAAGGATGGATTACCCGAAATAGCGCATAAAATTATTGATGATCTTAAATGGGATTTCAATGTGGTCTATGATGAAAAAGATGCCATTGGGCGAAGGTATCGAAGACAAGATGCTGCCGGGACGCCTTTTTGCATTACCGTAGATCATCAAACTTTGGAAGACGAAACAGTTACTATTCGCCATAGAGATACTATGGAACAAAAGAGAATAGCCATAGATGCCGTTAATGAGACTATCGCCAAAGAGGTTGGAATTAGAAACTGGTTGAAGAAAACGGAATAAAGTCTTATTCGAACGTATAATTCATAGTTGATAATTAAGTCCCAGACTTACATAAAAATTTCTGTCATTTCCCGGGTAATAATAGCGAGGTTCGGCTCCGCCAAATCCTACGGCATTGATTAATACAGATTGGGCATAATTAACATCAAAAATATTATTTATACCCAAATCTAAAGAAATGTATAATTTCTCTACTATCTCTTTTTTGTAACCCAATCTTGTGTTTAGAATATTAAATGGTTCGCTATACAGGGTGTTGGCATCTGTTAGAGGAATTCCATCTACATATTGAAAGGTAGTATTCCAATAAAAATCTTTTGTATAGTTAAATCGCAATCCCAAATTTATTCTATTCCTGGGGACTCCTGTTAAAGGATTTCCTGAATAATCATTGTTTCCATCTACAAAATCAACGAATTTATGGTCACTTAAGGTATAACTTGCAAACGGGATGATTTGTAATTTTGAGCTTAAATCGAAAGTATAATTCATATCTAATTCAACGCCCTGATGTCTGGTGCTTCCGGCATTTTTGCCAACAAATTGATCTTCTCCTATGCGCTGTGCAACCAGCAAATCATTAATATGCATCTGGAATATAGCTAGGCTTAGCCATAACTTGTTCCCGGCAAGGAACATTTTTGTACCAAGCTCATAATTCACCCCCTTTTCCTGAGTAATCTCCGGGTTAATAATTCCTTCGGGAGTTAAGGTTTCTTCCAATCCAGGGTTAGAGAATCCCCTGCTAATGTTTGCATAAACCTGCCTCCCCTCACCTATGGAATAGAACAAATCCAGACTGGGCATTACTATGAGATCAAAATTTCGTTTTGCATTCTTATTAGCTTCCCCGGAGTTAAATAAATCTCTGTAATCGTAATGAGTTTTATTTAGGTTTATACCAACTTGCAGTTTGAATCTTTTAGCAAGTGGGAGTGTCAGAGAGGCAAATCCATTAAATTGCCTTCTGTATTCCTTGTTGCGGCTAAGTTCATTTCCCTGCAGACTTCCATTTCCATTGTTATCCTCATATAAATTCTCATAAGTTTTCCAATTGTATTCATCTTTGTAGAGTTCTCCTCCAAATAGGTAAGACGCTTTTCTATCCTGATATCCAAAATAACCTATAAATTGGGTTCTGAAACCATAACTGTTGGTAAACTCATCTAGAATATTAAACGGGCGGGCTTCATAATGATCAAGATATGAGTAAAATAGACTTGTAGTATTCTCCAGTTTGCTACTTATTTTATAATTATAAGAGAGCCCCAGAAGTGTATATTTATTAGATTCGAAGCCCTGTGCCTGTTTCCATGTAAAAGCAGCTTGTCTTGGGTTTTCCATAAAGGCAGTTATCCCCAAAGAACTTGGTATTTGAGCGGTGTAGTCAATATAATTTGCCAAAATGGCAATTGAACTTCTGGAGTTAAGTTTAATAGCTGTTGTCAGAAGTATACCATCGCGGTTAAAGTTATTGTTCTCCCTATAGCCTTCTGTATTTAAATGGTTATAGCTCAAATTAAACTCCAGACTATCTGTTGAATGTGTAATGCTTAAATTGTCTTTTATAAGCCCATAAGAACCTATAGTAAAGTTATTGGCAAAAAAGGTTCCTTTATTAATTTGTTTTTTAGTATTAAGAAGTATAGCACCTCCCAGATTTGTGCCATAGGCAGTTCCTTTGGGCCCTTTAATCACCTCCATTGAAGTAAGATTTTCCAGATCAAAAGCTTCAATTGTTGAAAAACCATTACCGTTGGTAACCGGAATATCCTCAAAATACAAGCGCAATTTGTCTGTGCCAAATGGAGTTCTCGCGCCCACACCCCGAATGGTTATACGGTTTGTGTTTAATGCGCCTGAAAGCAGATAAACTCCGGAGATTTGATTAATTGAGGAGGCAACATCTATGGGACTGTGATTTTGAAAGGCCTTTTCCCGAATAATCGTGGATGGGGTAATTCCAAGAGTTTTATTGGTTTTACTAGGATTGTATATAATAACTTCATTAAGGTAGGTAATAGAATCCTTTTCCAGTTCCTGTGAATACCCGTAGAAATAATTGGAAAGAAGGATGAAAAATATAATGTAGTTCTTCATTAATTAATATTAAGGCCAAAAATAAGTATAAAAGATATGCTAATGGGACTGGCCTAAGTTATAGATTAAAATACACTTTGCAAGTTGGGTTAAACATTCACTATTTTTGAAATTAAATTAAATTAAATTAAATTAAATTAAATTGATTTGAAAATAGTTTCATACAATGTAAACGGCATAAGGGCAGCCCTGAACAAAGGTTTTCTGGAATGGCTCAAACAGGTTGATCCCGATGTGATTTGTCTTCAGGAAATCAAAGCAATGAAAGAGCAGTTAGATATCAGTGTTTTTGAAAAAAGCGGATACTTTCATAATCACTGGTTTAGTGCCCAAAAAAAAGGTTATAGCGGAGTTGCTATTTTGTCTAAAAAGCAGCCGAACCACGTCGAATATGGAACCGGAATAGATTATATGGATTTTGAAGGCAGGAACCTTCGGGCAGATTTTGACGGGCTATCTGTAATGAGTATGTATCTTCCTTCGGGAACCAACCTGGCCAGATTGGATCTTAAATTGAAATATATGGCAGATCTGCGGACTTATATAGATAAGATCAAAACAAAACACCCCAACCTAATTATTTGCGGGGATTACAATATTTGTCATCAGGCAATTGACATCCACGATCCGGTGAGAAATAAAAATGTATCAGGTTTTTTACCCGTTGAACGGGAATGGATTGGTAGTTTTATTGAAAACGGGTTTATAGACAGCTTTAGGTTTTTTAACAAAGAGCCACATCATTATACCTGGTGGAGTTACAGGGCAAATGCTCGTAATAATAATAAAGGATGGCGTCTGGATTATGGCATGGTTAGTCGTTCTCTGGAGCATAGACTAAAACGCTCTGTAATACTTTCGGAAGCAAAACACAGTGATCATTGCCCAATTCTGATTGAATTACATGAATAATTAAAGTACTCTTAATAAAATGTAAACATTGGAATTACTAAATTTGTCTGGTCAAAAAAGAATAGTGTTTGCTTATGATATATAAAAAACTACCTCACACGAATTTAGAAGTTAGTAAAATTTGTTTGGGCACAATGACCTGGGGCCGTCAGAATTCTGAAGAGGAAGGACATCAGCAAATGGATTATGCGGTTGATCAAGGAATAAACTTTTTTGACACCGCAGAACTTTACCCTATTCCGGCTCATCCCGACAGATATGCTGATACCGAGAAAATAATTGGCAACTGGTTTAAGAAAACAGGAAATAGAGACAAAATTATTCTAGGCACCAAGATAGCGGGGAAAGCCGATTTCACTAAGTTTATCAGATCAACGGGTTTTAGAAGGGAAACCTTAATTGAAGCGGTTGAAGGGAGTCTGGAACGACTCCAAACAGACTATATAGATTTATTTCAATTGCATTGGCCGGAGCGTTCTACCAACTATTTTGGAAAAAGAGGTTATAAGCATGATCTGACAGATCATTGGCAGGATAATATTCACCAGGTATTGGAGACTCTAAGTGATCTGATAAGTGAAGGTAAAATAAGACATGTAGGACTTTCAAATGAAACCCCATGGGGAACCATGCGCTTTTTAGAGGAAAGTAAAGTACACTCCAGCTTACCCAGAATGATTACTATACAAAACCCCTATAATTTATTGAACCGCCAGTTTGAAGTGGGGCTTTCGGAAATTTCAATACGAGAAAATATAGGCCTTTTAGCCTATTCTCCTTTGGGATTTGGAGTTCTTAGTGGAAAGTATATGGGCGGCATGAAGCCTGCAAACGCCAGGATTACCTTATTTCCAGCTTATAGCCGTTACATTAGTGACAATGCAAATCGGGCTACTCAGGAATATTACGAACTTGCCCAGGAGCATAATCTTTCACTTACCAAAATGGCACTTGCATTTGTGAATTCAAGACCATTTATAACCAGTAATATTATTGGTGCAACATCTATGAAACAGCTGAAGGAAAACATATCCAGTATTGAAGTTGATCTCTCTGATGAGATTATAAAGGGCATTGAAACAATTCATAATAATATACCGGATCCTGCGCCTTAATTTTCTTTAATAAGGGCGTATATTATCAATTATAGGGTGAATAAGACTTTGAGCTAAATAAGATTATTTAGAAGGTTCTTTTAAATAAAGAGTTTGTTAACTACATCCTCAATTTTGGAGACCAATTCAATATTTATTTTTGTATTCTTAAGTGCAATTTTATTGTTCTTTGAAACAAAGATTGTTGAAAACCCAAGTTTATCGGCTTCTAGAATTCGTTGTTCTACTCTTTGTACAGGCCTTATTTCACCAGCCAGGCCTATTTCTGCGGCGAAACATACATTTTTCTCTATTGGAATATCTGCATTGCTGGACAAAATAGCAGAAATTACTGCGAGATCAATGGCTGGATCGTCTACAGTTATTCCTCCAGTAATGTTTAAGAACACATCCTTTGCTCCGAGTCTAAAGCCAGCTCTTTTTTCCAAAACAGCCAGTAACATATTCAGGCGTTTGGCATTATATCCGGTGGCAGAACGTTGTGGGGTGCCATAGACTGCTGAACTCACTAAAGCCTGAATCTCTATCATCAGAGGTCGCATGCCTTCTACGGTGGAAGCAATAGCTGTGCCACTAAGTCCTGAATCACTTTTTGAAAGTAATACCTCTGAGGGATTATTTACCTCCCTAAGCCCATCTCCTTGCATTTCATAGATGCCCAACTCTGCCGTTGATCCAAATCGATTCTTCAGCGCCCGTAAAATTCTGTAAACATAATTGCGGTCACCCTCAAATTGCAAGACTGTATCTACCATATGCTCCAAAATCTTTGGCCCTGCAATATTACCATCCTTCGTAATATGTCCTATTAAAATAACAGGTGTATTCGTTTCTTTGGCAAATCTTATAAGTTCAGCAGCGCATTCACGAATCTGAGATATACTGCCTGCAGAAGATTCTATATAATCTGAGTGGAGGGTCTGAATTGAATCAATGACGACTATATCAGGTGCAATATCATTTATCTGTTTAAAAATGTTTTGGGTTTTGGTTTCGGTAAGTATGTAGCAGGTCTGATTATTGGGTTGAATCCTCTCTGCTCTCATTTTTATTTGCTTCAGACTTTCTTCGCCTGAAACGTATAAGGTCCTCAAGTTGAGTCTTAAAGCAATTTGCAGCAGTAATGTACTTTTACCGATACCTGGTTCTCCACCTACTAGAACCAGTGACCCAGGGACCAAACCTCCGCCTAAAACCCTATTAAATTCTTTATCGTAAATGTCTAGTCTAAATTCCCTGGAAGTATTGATCTGTCCAACCAAAACAGGTTTCGAAGTAATTGCCTTGGTATCCTTGACGTTTTGCCAAGGAATATCCTGTTCTTTTTGGATTATTTCTTCTACGATGGTATTCCATTCCTTGCAGGCACCACATTGTCCTACCCATTTGGCATATTGTGTACCGCAATTCTGACAAAAAAAAGCTGTTTTAGTTTTAGCCATTTGAACCTAAGCTGGTTTTGGCTAAAGATATTGTGGTTACTATAGAAATCAAAAGAATGTTGATACTTTAAATATCATTCCATATTAAAATAGAAAGATTACACAGGTACTTGTTTAAAAGCCAAAGTCAGCTTTTAAGGCGTCCATTTTTTCTAAAGCCATTTCCTTTGTCAGAAAATCGATCTCTTCCATCGCAAAGGCTTTCTCAAAAGTCCGCAGTGCTTTTTTGCCCTCTCCCAATTCTTCATAATACTCTCCTTCAAAGTAGAATCCAAGCATTGTATTTGGGAATTCTTCTTTACACAATTCCGCTAGGGGTTTTAAAGACTCAAAATCATCTTTTTTCCTACTTGCGGCATATATGGCCATAATATCATTTAATTCAACTTCTTTTCTAAACCCAAATAATTCTTCAATAGAATTGTATTTATCTTCCAAATAATTATAAACGGGTTCTTCTGATGTAAGAATATTTTCTTTGTATTCTTTTGGACTAATTGGTTTAAACATTTCGAACATGCTTCCCCAGGCCTTTCCAATTCCAAAGGTTACTACCGATACCTCATTGGCTGTGGGGTATTCATCAAAGTGATAATTGAAACCTACTTTATCTATGCTTTTCAACGCCTTGTCCATCTGTAATATCGCATTTCTGCTATCATTCCGTTCTCCACCAACAATTAAATGATAAAAAATTTGTTGATTTATTTCACTAAGTCTGGCAGGTACTCTGTTCTCCATTTCTGGTGCCAGATAAGGAGATATGCTAATGAACGCATTAAACAGGGACTTTTCTTTGAATAAATAATAATTCCCAAAGTTCGCGGTAATATCGTAACCAACAAACATGCTGAAAGGAGCCGTATTGTAAGTGGTCTTAAGGTAAGGAATGAGTTCCATTCCAAGAAATTCAAAAAATAATTTACCTTTTTCTGTAGGTAGTCCTGAGCCCTCTTCAAAGGCACAATCTTCCCATCTCAAATCATTTTTATTCTGTAAAACACCAACTATTATGGTCTCTGGAGTCCCTTGAAAAGCACTGTAAAATTTGGAATTCGCAACCACCTGATCAAAAAGGTATTCTCCGTCCAGAACAACCACTAAAGGATATTTTTTCTCAGGGTTATAATCTTCTGGTATATAATATTTAACATCCCTTCTCTCCTGCAGTTTAAAAGATTCAAAAATCTCTTGTGTTATTTGTGCTCCTAAACCTGTACAGAACAGTAGTGTAGCAAACAGAAAAAAATTACGTATCATGCCAAGGTATTTGAAAACAGCTTTATGCTATTTATTCCTGTTCAATAACGGTAAGAGCAGGAAAGATATTGCACCAAAAACCACGACCATAAGAGTTTGTGCTATCCACATAATCCAACCAAACGCATTACCTGAAGCAGCTGTAATGCCAAAAATGGCTAGGGATTTGCTTACTGCTATAGGGTAAAGGCCTATGCCTCCATTCGTGGTAGACATGGCAAAGGCGCCGGCAACAAAGGCTACCAGTAATTGCCCTAATGAAAGATCAATAGTTTCTGGCACCGTAAATTTTATGACCCAAAACATAAGAACATAAGCACCCCAAATAAAAATAGTGTGTAGGACAAAGGCCCATTTATGTTTCATTTTAAATATACTTAAAACACCGTCTAATAGACCTTTGATAAAGTCCCTGATTTTAATGGCAAATCTTGAACTTGAACGTCTTAAAAAGGCCATGATAAACAATAGTCCTATAATTCCCACACAAAGAAAAATAAGGGTAGTTGTAAAACCCACACCCTTTTCGTTTAAGAAGGCAAGTATTATATCGGTCTGTGAAAAAAGGGCTATTAGAATTATTAGAAGCAACATTAGCAAATCTACCACCCGTTCGGTAACAATTGTGCCGAAGCCTTTTTGGAAGGGAACGTCCTCGTAGGTCGCAAGTGCTGTTGCTCTTAATACTTCTCCAGACCTTGGGATTCCTAAATTAGCAAAGTAAGCCATCAAGATGATGAAAATATTGTTAGACACTTTTGGGGTATATCCCAGGGGTTCCAAAAGATAATTCCATCGAATCGCCCTGGAAATATGGCTCAAAATTCCAATAAATACAGAGAGTCCTACCCAAAACAGGTCAGCTTCTTTAATGTACCTGATTATTTGTATCCTGTCTTCTTCAGAAGTAATTATATACGAATACCAGACTAAAAAAACTCCCAAAGCAATTGGGAGTATGATTTTTAAGATCTTTTTCAGTTCTTTAGTCAAGACTATTTTAATAGATTAGTTTCTTCATCGGGGAACACTAAGGCCGGATTAAATATTTTAGCTTCTTCAATATCCATTCGGGCATATGCAATCAAAATCAGAATATCACCTACCGCCACTTTTCTGGCAGCAGCACCATTTAGGGTTAGTTCACCAGTACCCCTTGGTCCGGGAATAACATAAGTCTCCAATCGTTCACCATTATTATTATTGACAATCTGAACTTTTTCACCTTGAATAATATTAGCAGCATCCATAAGATCTTCATCTATAGTAATACTTCCTATATAATTAAGGTCAGCTCCGGTAACGCGAATCCGATGTATTTTGGATTTGACAACTTCTATTTGCATGGCACAAAGTTAATTAATTAAGGGCTATATTATCTATGAGGCGCACCCCATTGACATAAACTGCTATAAAGGCCCTATATTTTATATTATTTTGCTTTCTTTTTACAGGAATTAAAGTGTCCTGATCAGTAAATTCTATATATTCCAAATCGAATTCGGGCTGTTTATCAAATTTATTTTTAACCCAATTCATTACGTTTGCTGCACTTTTCGTGCCAAATATTTCTTTGGCAGCCAAAAGTGTTTCATAGATAAAAGAGGCTTTGGCCCTTAAGTCTTTTGGCAGTCTTTCGTTTCTGGAACTCATTGCAAGTCCGTGAGGTTCTCTGACAATTGGGCAGCCAACAATTTCAATTTGCATATTGGTTTTTTCAACTAATTTTTTAATGATTAATAGTTGCTGAAAATCCTTCTCTCCGAAATAAGCTTTATTTGGCTTAACAATCGAAAAAAGCTTTTCCACTACCGTTGCCACACCTAAAAAATGATTCGATCTGAATTTCCCTTCCATTGTTGTGTCTAAACCATCAAAATCGTATTTCTTTGAACTGATGTTTTTGGAATATAATTCTGTTACCGATGGGGTAAAAACAATGAGTTCCTCTGAAACATTTTTTAGAGATTCAAGGTCTGTATCTAGCGTATCTGGATATTTTTTTAAATCATCTTGATTGTCAAATTGGGTAGGATTTACAAAAATACTGACCACAACGACCTTTGTTTCGGAGATGGCTTTTTTAATTAAGGAAAGATGTCCTTTATGCAATGCTCCCATAGTAGGAACCAAACCAACAACTGTTGAAGTGTTTTTTAATGTGGCCAAATGAGCTATTAGTTCCTTTTTGTTACTGAATAACAACATAATCAATTATAAAAGCCAGCAAACTTACTATAATTACTGCTATTCTACATTATTTTTGTAATTTTGCAGCTACGTTTTTCCGATAAACAAAATACATTGTTTTATGAATGGTAAAAAGATATTGTTTGTATCTTCTGAATTAGTGCCCTATTTACCAGAGAATGAAGTTTCCTTAATGTCTTACGAAACGCCAAGAATGGTCAATAGTAAAAAGGGCCAAATAAGAATATTTATGCCAAGATATGGCAATATCAATGAGCGGAGGCATCAGTTGCATGAGGTAATCAGACTATCTGGTATGAACCTCGTCATCAATGATATGGACATGCCCCTAATTATTAAAGTTGCTTCAATACCCCGGGAGCGCATACAAGTCTATTTTATAGATAATGAGGAGTATTTTAAACGCAAAGCTACCTTTACCGATGAGAATGGAGAACTATTCC
The DNA here is from genome assembly GCA_965364275.1 of uncultured Eudoraea sp. Classification (GTDB taxonomy): domain Bacteria; phylum Bacteroidota; class Bacteroidia; order Flavobacteriales; family Flavobacteriaceae; genus Eudoraea. Next base: position 14,212 of record CBDTVT010000007.1, read on the forward strand.
CGGATAATGATGAAAGGGCCATTTTCTTTGCAAAGGGAGTAGTAGAAACAGTAAAAAAATTGAATTGGTCACCAGATATTATCCATGTTCATGGATGGATGGCGTCACTTTTACCATTATACCTAAGAACCTATTACGCAGATGAACCACTTTTTGCCGACAGTAAAATTGTAACCTCAGTTTATAGCAAGGGTTTTGATGGAAATCTGGATGGTAATATGAAGAAAAAAATATTATTTGATGGGATTACTGAGGATAGTATCTCCCATCTAGACACTCCCACCTATAATAATTTGTTAAAAGTTGCTGTAGATTTTTCTGATGCCATTATTTTAGCAGCCGAAGAAATTTCAGAAGATTTAAGTGAATATATTACCAACCTCCAAAAACCTCTGTTGCCATATGTTCCTTTACAGGAATTTGAAGAAGCATATGCAAACTTTTATAGCACTGAAGTTTTAAAATAGGCCTCATGAAGATTTTATTAAAATTGGTATTCTCTGCAATTGCAGTTTTGGTACTTATGTTTAGTGCCGTTTCTTGTGATGAAGACCTTACCACAATTGGAGATGGTGTTATTGGAGATGATCCTTTTAAGACAAATAAAACGGTATATGAAGTTTTCGTATTTAACAAAAAAATCAATGCCGTTGAGACAAACAAACTTCCTATATACCAAATTGGAACATATAATGATCCGCTTTATGGCAATACCGAGGCTAGTATAACTTCTCAACTAAGACTGCAAGGGGGGATTGGAAATCCATCATTTGGACTCTTTTCACAGCAAGGAGAAGATGATTCGGTAACAAACCCGGACGCAACTTCAATTGAGGAGAATGAAACTGTTAAAGAAGTAATTCTATATATCCCTTACCTTCAAAACCCAAATGGGGATAGAGATTTAGATGGTGTGCCGGATACTTTTGATGCAGACCCGGAGGATCCTAATAGTGATAGTGATGGAGATGGCCTTACTGATAATGATGAAAGAATACTTGGAACAAATCCGCTTAATGAAGACACTGATGGTGATGGTATAGGGGATAGTGAAGATACTGAGACTACTGTAAACAGGTATCCTCGAAAAGTTGACCTCGACAGTATTTATGGAAACCGGGAAGCTCCTTTCAATTTCAAAGTAGAACGATCTACCTATTTTTTAAGAGATTTGGATCCGGATACAGGGTTTCTGGAATCACAGGAATACTATTCAACTCAGGAATTTTCACCTGATTTTGTTTCTGACGTACTTTATGACGGGCAGGTAACTATATCAGATGAGGAAACATTGGTGTTTCCCGAAGACGATCCCGACACCGAGGCAGACGAATCTCTAAATGAACCCGAGCGAATCCAACCGGGTATTCAGGTAGTTTTGGATCCTGACTTTTTTCAGGAAAACATTTTGGATAAGGAAGGCCAGTCAGAATTATTAAGTCAGGCAAATTTCAGTGACTTTATCAGAGGACTTCATTTATCTGTTTCTGCGATCACCGATGATATTCTGCTTATTCTAGACGTGACTGATGCAAGAATTACAATAACTTATGATTACGATAAGCAGGAGGATGAAGAAATAATTAAGGAAGAAGCAGAGTACCAATTGACATTAATTAGCAGAGATTTAACCTTTGGCACAATTATCGGCAATGCAGTTAACACTTTAATAAATGAGCCATTTCCATCTGATATTACAAATGATTTAGATACAAACGAAAATGCAAATAGAATATATCTTAAAGGAGGTTCAGGATCCTATTCAGAAATCCAATTGTTTGAGGAAAATAACGGAGAAGATATTTTAAATGAGATCAAAGCAAAAAGTTGGATTGTAAATGAAGCCAACCTCATCTTTTATGTAGACAGAGAAATGTTGGATATGGCTGGCAATATTAATGAACCCCCGGCATTATACCTTTTTAATACGGAGACAAACAGGCCTTTATATGATCTTAGTGTGGCTAGCGATCCTGATCTCAGAACCAGAATTAATATAAATTATGGCGGGTCTTTGGAAAAAGAGAATAATAAAGGGGTCAAATATAAATTGAAAATAACCAATCATATTAATGATATTTTAATTAGAGATTCTACAAATGTTACTCTAGGCCTCGCAGTAACTGCAGATTTGGCGACTATTACTTCTAAAAATGCCGTGTTAGACATGATGAATGAAGCGGATCTACCCCTGAGTGCCACAATTACCCCTTTAAGTACCGTTCTTTTTGGTAATAATGTTCCTGCTGAAGAAGAGGATATGAAGCTTAAGTTAGAGATATTCTATACGGAGCCAAATTAATATTAATACATAATACCACTTACAGTATTTTATCGTTATATAACCGAATTTACAGGAAAGTTTACTTTTCTTCTTGTAAATTTGCTCATCTTCTAACCAGTTAATAGAGCAAAGAATGTGTGGAATAGTTGGATATATAGGATTCAGGGATGCTTATCCCATAATCATGAAGGGTTTGCAACGTCTTGAATACCGAGGGTATGATAGTGCAGGAATTGCGTTATACGACGGCAATAGAATTAATTTGGCCAAAACCAAAGGCAAAGTCATAGATCTTAAAGAACGATCAGAAACTAATATTCCCTTAAATGGAAATGTTGGGATCGGACATACAAGATGGGCAACTCATGGAGTCCCAAACGATGTGAATTCACATCCACATTATTCAAATTCGGGAAATCTAATAATTATTCATAATGGGATTATAGAGAATTATGAATCCATAAAACAAGAACTAACTAAAAGGGGCTATACCTTCGAATCTGACACTGACACTGAAGTTTTGATCAATCTTATTGAAGAAGTAAAGAAAAAGGAAAATGTTTTATTAGGTAAGGCTGTTCAGATTGCATTAAACCAGGTTGTTGGTGCTTATGCAATTGCCGTATTTGATGTTGAAAAACCAGATGAAATTGTAGTTGCCAAATTGGGAAGTCCATTGGCAATAGGTATTGGAGAAGATGAGTTTTTTATAGCTTCCGATGCGTCACCTTTTATAGAGTTTACTAATAATGCGGTATATCTGGAAGATCAGGAAATGGCCATTGTGCGTCTTGGCAAAGAAATTAAACTGCGTAAAATAAAAAATGATGCGATAGCTTATCCATTGGTGCAGGAACTTCAATTTAATCTTGAAGAAATTGAAAAGGGTATGTATGATCATTTTATGTTAAAGGAAATTTATGAACAACCAAGTGCTATTAAGGATACTTACCGAGGAAGATTACAAGTTGAACAGGGCATTATAAAAATGTCCGGGATTGACCAAAATCTTGAAAAATTTCTCAACGCAGACAGGATAATTATTGTGGCATGTGGTACTTCCTGGCATGCAGGATTAGTAGCAGAGTATATTTTCGAAGATTTGGCAAGAATACCTGTGGAGGTAGAATATGCATCAGAATTTAGATATAGAAATCCGGTAATTACAGAAAAAGATGTGGTTATAGCCATTTCGCAATCCGGTGAAACTGCCGATACATTAGCGGCGATTAAGCTGGCTAAAGAGAATGGAGCATATGTATTTGGAGTATGTAATGTCGTAGGTTCTTCTATTGCACGGGAGACTCATGCGGGCGCATATACACATGCCGGGCCTGAAATTGGTGTGGCTTCAACTAAAGCATTTACAACCCAGATAACGGTGCTGACACTAATTGCTCTAAAACTGGCAAAAGAAAAAGGTAAATTTTCTGAATCTAAGTTTCGTGAATTCCTTTCTGAGTTAGAAAATATACCAGGTAAAGTAGAAAAAGCGCTTCAATCTAATCCATTGGTTGAAATTATTGCAAATGAATATAAAGATTCGGAAAATTGCTTATACCTGGGCAGGGGTTACAACTTTCCCGTAGCACTCGAAGGAGCGCTTAAGCTCAAAGAAATTAGTTATATTCATGCTGAGGGATATCCCGCTGCGGAGATGAAACACGGCCCTATTGCACTTATTGATGAACAAATGCCGGTAATTGTAATTGCTACCAATAAAGGTCATTATGAGAAGGTAGTTAGTAATATCCAGGAAATAAAGTCCCGAAAAGGAAAAATTATTGCCATCGTAACAGAAGGTGATGAACAGGTAAAAGAGTTAGCAGACCACGTGATAGAGGTGCCTGAAACACTCGAATGTCTCACGCCGCTTTTGACAACCATACCGCTGCAATTGTTATCTTATCATATCGCCATAATGAGAGGATGTAATGTAGATCAACCTCGTAATTTAGCCAAATCGGTTACGGTAGAATAACTTAGTTCTATAAATCATAACTAAAAGGCGGCCATTTTTATGGTCGCCTTTTTTATTGAAATTATTGATTTACAAGTTTTAGAAGGATTAAATTGCGAAATTAATACCATACAGCTCTACTTTTTTTGTTTTTTACATTTTCAATTTAAAAAATTCTGTATCTTGGTCATATACTAATTTAACTCAAAATTAACATGAGAAGAATCTTTCTTTTTTCCCTACTTATGTTGGGCGTAGGAGTCTATTCGCAGACAACTGTGAATGGAAATGTAACGGATGAAAATGGCCAACCTGTTCCAGGAGCCAACGTTGTTATAGTTGGGAAAACGATAGGAACAACCTCGGATTTTGATGGTGATTTTGTTCTTGAAACTTCAGAAGTCCCTCCCTTTCAATTGAGGATAACGAGTATTGGGTATTCGGAGGCTACCGCTGAAGTTACGGCGAACAATCAAACCATATCCGTTGTCCTTGGTGAGTCACAAACTTTTTTGGATGAGGTAGTGATCTCAGCTTCCAGAACACCAGAGCGGATTTTTGAATCTCCGGTTACAGTAGAACGCTTAGGTATAGAAGCAATAAAGAACACCACAGCGGCAGATTTTTACGGCGGATTGGAAAATTTAAAGGGGGTTGATATAAACACCAACAGTTTAACCTTTAAATCAGTGAATACCCGTGGTTTTGCCACCTTTGCTAATACACGTTTTATGCAGTTGGTTGATGGTATGGATAATTCTACACCTGCTTTGAACTTTCCTATTGGCAATCTGGTTGGCTTAATTGAAGCGGATGTACAAAGCATTGAATTGTTGCCCGGTGCGTCTTCCGCTTTATACGGTGCAAATGCTTTTAATGGGATTCTTTTTATGCGCAGTAAAAGCGCATTTGATTATCAAGGAATTAGCGCTACTATTAAGCAGGGAATTACCTCACAGGAGGCAGCTGGTGATAATAGTTATACTGATTTTGGTATAAGGGCAGCATATAAGTTTTCTGATAAGTTTGCGGGCAAAGTGAACTTTGGCTATCTCAAAGGAACAGATTGGGCCGCTACAAGCGAGGTAGATAAGTTTGACCCTACTCGTACAAGGGCAGACCTGAATTATGATGGAATTAACGTATATGGCGATGAAGTGTCCGCAGACATAAAAAGTGTTGCTGTTACGCTCGAGGGCCTTGGTATACTGCCTGGAGGAGCTAATGCCTTAGTACCATCTGTAGATGTAAGCAGAACCGGATATAATGAAGCAGATCTCACCAATTATAATGCAGAAAGTATCAAAGCGGATTGGGGATTGTATTACAGACCCATAGTAGGAAATAGTCTGGAAATCTCCTACGTGGGTAAAGTTGGCACAGGATCAACTATTTATCAGGGCACCAACAGATATAATATTAATGGGTTTTTTCAGGAACAGCACAAGCTTGAAATTAGAAACGATAATTTTTTCTTGAGGGGCTATTTGGTGGCAGACAAAGCTGGGGATTCTTATGATATGGTTTTTACGGGAATAAACATTAATAGAAGATGGAAAGATGACAATACGTGGTTTGGTGAATATACCGGAACTTACGTACAGGCTACCTTAGGTGGTGCCACGGATGCACAAGCACATGCTGCGGCCAGGGCACAGGCAGAATCTGGCCGTTTTCTACCAGGTTCACCAGAATTTCAGAATGCCTTTGATAGTGTTATTAAGGATCCTGATCTCGCCTCAGGGTCTCAATTTAGGGATGCCTCTAAATATTATCATGCCGATGGAAATTATAATTTTAGTCATTTAATAGATTGGGCAGATATCCAACTCGGAGGTTCTTTCAGACAGTACAGTTTAAATTCGTTCGGAACAATTTATACAGATTTTGATGGTCCAATTGACTATTCCGAATATGGAATCTATACCCAAATCCAGAAGAATTTGGAGTTAAATGATAAATTGAACCTCAAGCTTACCGGATCTCTTCGTTATGACAAATCGGAATTTTTCGATGGGTTCTTTTCACCTAGATTATCCGCCGGACTTACTATTAACAGGAATCACAATGTACGGGCCTCCTTCCAAACAGGATTTAGAAACCCTACTACCCAGGATTTGTTCATAGGCTTGGACGCAGGAAGAGCTATCTTGGTAGGTTCTGCTCCGGAAAACTTGGATAGATACACCAGAGACTTCGATGTAAGTGGGGGTGGACAAGCCTTAGGTCAGCCGGCAACGATTACCCAAACGGGAGCTGCCGCCTATAATAATTCATATTCTCGCAGTTCAGTAGAAACACTGGGGCAAACTGGTGACCCTGGTGATTTAAGAGTCGCCAATCCTAATCTGGTAAAACCAGAACAGGTAACTTCATTTGAGATAGGATATAGGGGAAAACTAGATTGGCTTATAGTAGATTTTAGCACCTATTATAACAACTATAAGGATTTCATTTCTCAAGAAGTAGTTATAGCACCCTATTACGGAACTGTTGGAGATGGTTCACTCTCAGTAGCAGCCATTAGTAATGATGACTTTCAGGCCTACAGTGCCTATACAAATTCTAATGTGGATGTAAACTCTTATGGGGCATCTTTGGGATTATCGGCAAAAGTATTTGGGAATTTTGATTTGGGCGGAAGCTATACGTTTACGAAACAGGATTTTGATCAGGAGGCCAATCCTGATTTTATGACTAGTTTCAACACGCCGGAACATAAATTTAAAGCGTCCTTTGGCAACCAGGAGCTATTTGAAAATTTCGGATTTAATATTGCTTATAGATTTAGTGATGATTATTTCTGGGAAGCAACTTTTGGTAATGGGGTTGTTCCTGAGTTCCACACCCTTGATGTACAGATTAATTATCGGGTTCCCGGAATAAAATCAACGTTTAAGGCGGGAGGCACCAATATTCTTGGAAATGAATACTTTACTGCTTTTGGAACTGGCTTTATTGGCTCCATATATTATGTTTCTTGGGCAATTAATACTTTATAATATGATGAATATAAAAATAAAATATATCTGGTTATTGGCATGCATTATAGGCATTTCGGCATGTAATAAAAAAGAAGATTTTGAAATGATAGAGGTTGAGGTAGAGTTGCCAGCTGCCACCCCGGGATCGGCTGATTTTTCGAACTTTGTTTCTTTGGGCAATTCTTTGATGGCGGGTTTTACGGATGGGGCTTTATTTATCGCAAGTCAAAATAATTCATTGCCCAACATTTTGTCACGGCAATTTGAACTAGTAGGTGGTGGAAGTTTTACACAACCTTTGACTAATGATAATTTTGGTGGATTGGCGTTAGCAGGTAATCGGCTTCCGGGTTTTGATCCCAGACTTGTTTTTGGGGGGGCTGGTCCGGTTCCATTAGAATCGTTGATTGGTCCAGTAATGGTTACCACAGATATCGCTCTCAACAATCCGACGGGTCCTTTTAGTAATTTGGGAGTACCCGGAGCAAAAAGTTTTCATCTACTGGCACCGGGCTACGGTAATTTGGGAAATCTTTCCTTAGGACTGGCCAATCCTTATTTTGTTAGAATGACAGGATCAACTCCTGATGCCAGTGTTTTGGAATTGGCAGTAACCCAGGCACCATCTTTCTTTTCATTATGGATTGGTAATAATGATGTTTTGGGATATGCGCTTACCGGAGGAGATGGGTCAAATCCTATAACGCCTGTGGATGGACCTCCAGGAGTAGGTTTTAACCAGAGTTACGGGGCTTTGATAGCTACTCTTACGGCTTCAGGTTCCGGAGGTGTAGTTGCTAATATTCCTGATGTGACCGACATACCCCATTTTACTACTGTGCCTTATAATCCTGTACCCTTGGATGCAGCCACTGCCGCTGCGGTTAACCAGGCTTATGCACCTTATAATGGGGGCATTATGGCAGCATTGGCGGCTTTAGATGGAACAGGACTCTTTACACCGGAAGAGGCAGCTGCCAGAATCATTAGTTTTGAGGCAAGTGAAACCAATGCGGTGGTCATCGATGATGAAAGCTTAACAGATTTAGGGGCTATTAATCCTGCTTTTGCAGGTTTACCAAAAATTAGACAGGCTACGGCAGAAGATCTGATTGTTTTACCGGCCTCGAATTTCATCGGTACTCTGGCAGTCGAAAACAACCCACTGTCGGTGAATGGTGTAGCTATACCTTTGGCTGATAAATGGGTACTTGTTCCCAGTGAACAAGCGGAGATAACTGAGGCCATCATGACTTTTAACGCCACTATATCAAGTACGGTAAATGCCGCAGGGCTGGCTTTTGTGGATGCTAATACCTTATATGCCCAATTGTCAAATGGCGGTATTACCAGTGGCAATTTTACTTTAACCTCCAATTTGGTAACAGGTGGAGCATTTTCATTGGATGGTGTGCATCCTACAGCCAGAGGCTATGCTTTAATCGCTAATGATTTTATGAAAGCCATAGATGCCACTTATGGTTCAAATTTTGAAGCTTCAGGGAATCTTTTAGATTTAGGTAATTATCCAACAAATTATTCACCTACCTTGCAGTAAACAATCACAATACAATAAAAAAGCACCGGTAGCTAGGTGCTTTTTTTATGTCAAAAAATCAAAGCATTACATTCTTATTTAAAAAGGAAAAACATATCTTTGCAGCCTGAAAAAACAATCAATTTATACTTCTTCTTAAGTTGTTTTTAAATTGATATAATTTTTAAATATAAATACTTGCATAATGGCTAAAGTTACAGGTAGAGTATCCCAGATAATTGGACCGGTTATTGACGTTGAATTTCCATCTGGCGCGGAACTGCCAAGAATTTATGATTCCCTGGAAATTACCAGGAAGGATGGTTCTCTCTTGGTATTAGAAGTGCAATCACATACTGGTGAAAATACAATTAGGTCTATATCTATGGACTCTACAGATGGTTTGTGCAGGGGTACTGAGGTTTTATCTACAGGTAACGCCATTCAAATGCCTGTTGGGGATGATATTTACGGACGCCTGTTTAACGTAATTGGTGATGCTATTGATGGCCTGGGAGATTTGCCAAAGGCTGGTAAAAACGGACTTCCAATACATAGGGAAGCTCCGAAGTTTGAAGATTTAACTACAACAACAGAAGTTTTATTTACTGGAATTAAAGTCATAGACCTTATTGAACCTTATGCTAAAGGAGGTAAAATCGGACTGTTCGGTGGTGCCGGTGTTGGTAAAACCGTATTGATTCAGGAATTGATAAATAATATCGCCAAGGGCCATGGTGGACTTTCAGTATTCGCAGGAGTTGGCGAGCGTACCAGAGAAGGAAATGACTTGTTGCGCGAGATGCTCGAATCCGGAATTATAAAATATGGAGATGACTTTTTGCATTCTATGGAAGAAGGCGGATGGGACTTATCTAAAGTTGATAAGAAAGTTATGAAAGAATCGAAAGCAACGTTTGTTTTTGGACAGATGAATGAACCTCCCGGAGCGCGTGCAAGGGTAGCACTATCAGGACTTACGATTGCAGAATATTTTAGGGATGGAGCAGGAGATGGACAAGGTAAAGATGTACTATTTTTTGTTGATAATATTTTCCGTTTTACACAAGCAGGTTCAGAAGTGTCTGCACTTTTAGGTAGGATGCCTTCAGCAGTGGGTTACCAGCCCACTCTTGCTACAGAAATGGGAACAATGCAGGAACGAATTACATCAACAAAAAGAGGTTCTATTACCTCAGTACAAGCGGTTTACGTGCCAGCGGATGACTTAACAGACCCGGCACCTGCAACTACTTTTGCTCACTTGGATGCTACTACTGTTTTGTCGAGGAAAATTGCCGAACTTGGTATTTATCCGGCTGTTGATCCTCTGGATTCAACTTCTAGAATTCTTACCTCAGAAATATTAGGAAATGATCATTATGCGTGTGCTCAAAGGGTTAAAGAGCTTTTGCAGCACTATAAGGAATTACAGGATATTATCGCTATTCTTGGAATGGAAGAACTCTCAGAAGAAGATAAATCGGCAGTTGGCAGGGCCAGACGGGTACAACGATTTTTGTCACAACCCTTCCATGTAGCTGAACAATTTACTGGTATACCCGGTGTTCTTGTTGATATTAAGGAGACTATAAAAGGTTTTAATATGATTATGGATGGGGAATTAGATCATTTACCCGAATCTGCCTTTAACCTTAAAGGGACCATAGAAGAGGCGATTGAAGCCGGAGAAAAAATGTTGGCCGAAGTTTAATAAGAATATTTAAACTATGTACTTAGAAATTGTATCCCCTGAAGCTGTATTATTTACCGGAGAGGTTATTTCTGTGACTGTACCAGGAGTTAATGGGGAATTTCAGATGCTTACCAACCATGCACCAATAGTTTCAATACTTCAGGAAGGTGAGGTTAAAATTCAGGGAGATATTCAGATTGAAGAGGAATATAAAGATAGGTTTACCAAAGATTCAAATGGAAAAACTATGCTACATATTAATAGTGGTACAATAGAATTGAATGATAATAAATTAATAGTTCTTGCAGATTAAAGTACTCTGAAAATATAAAAAAAAAGCCATACAACATGTATGGCTTTTTTATTTCAGTGCTAATAAATGCCATTTCCTTCCATTGGAGTTATAAGTCTTAAGTTCGATGAAACCAACCGCAAAGTGTGCGTTAAGTGAACGTTTATTTAATGCATCTACTTCAGTAATAATGCAATTGTAATTTGTCCTGATGACATCTTGCATTTTCTTGTAAAGATTTTGAAAAACACCCATTTTTCGATATTCCTTATGAATACAAACCTGTCCCATTACCATATACTTTTCACCGGGGGACAATACAGAATTAATTTCTTCAAACATAGGTTTTAGGAGTTCTATTTCATTGCCAAATTTAGGATGCATACACAAGGCATATCCAATAACTTTACCATTTTCCTTGGCAATAATATGTGGGCATACCTTATTCATGCCATCCAATAAGTCCAGGGTATGAGTTACGGTTAAAAAACCTTCCTCTTCCATTTCTTTCATAGATAATGCATCTGGAATATTTTCTTCCTGCAAAGAAAGAATTTGTTCCAGTTCCAATCTGCTTTGCACCCGGCCAATTTGAATTGTCATTGTTTGGAGTTTCTATGATTCAATATACTATTTAAAAATTGGATATATTACATTTGTGACATGGGTCACTTACCTGAAAAATTACTTAAGAGATTAGTGGAGCGGGAGGAAATAAATATCCTTAGAACCTTACCAGAAGATATTCGGGGAATTGATTTTTCATCCAACGATTACTTGGGTATTGGACAGAACAATACCGTTTTTGAAAAGGCCATAAGCATTCTTTCTGAAAAAGGGATTGCTAATAATGGTGCTACAGGTTCCCGGTTGCTTACAGGAAACAGTATTTTATTTAGTGAGGCGGAAGAACTTCTTAGGAATTTACACCAAGCAGATTCGGCCTTGATTTTTAATTCCGGATATGATGCAAATATTGGACTGTTTTCGTCAGTTCCTCAAAGAGATGATATAATATTATACGACGAGTTTATTCATGCCAGTATTAGAGATGGTATTAAAATGAGTAATGCCCGGAACTATAAGTTTAAACATAACGATCTTAAAGACTTATTGTCACACATCCTGCAAGGAAAAAAAGACACTAATAGCAACAGGGAAATATATATAGTTACTGAATCTGTTTTTTCAATGGATGGAGATTCGCCAGACCTGAAAGCCTTGTCCGTATTATGCAGGAAATACAAATGTCAATTAATTGTTGATGAAGCCCATGCTATTGGCTTATTTGGTTCAAATGGTTGCGGCAGGGTTCAGGAATTGGAACTGCAAGAAAATATTTTTGCCAGGATTATCACTTTTGGCAAGGCCCTGGGATGCCATGGTGCAGCTATTTTGGGAAGTGCAAACCTATATAAATATTTGATAAACTTTGCAAGAAGTTTTATCTATACTACCGGGCTGCCGCCCCACACCGTAGCAACGGTTATAGCGGCATATCATTTTATGACAAGCCCTGCAGGACTTAAAGAGAGAAAATTACTTCATGAAAATATCGCATTGTTTAATCAGGAGAAGGAGCGGTTGGGTATTTCATCTTTTTTTATTCCCAGTTCTTCAGCCATTCATTCATGTATTATTAAAGGCAATAATGAAGTAAAACAAATAGCGCAAATAATTCAGGAAAATTCGTTTGACGTTAGACCAATTCTATCTCCTACAGTACCCAAAGGAGAGGAACGTTTGCGTTTTTGTTTGCACAGCTTTAATTCAAAAGAGGATATTTGCATTATATTACAACACTTGGGACTTGCAATTAAAAAGATATGAATCAGGAATTTTATACGCTTGGTGCATTTGAGTATGCTGCTGATGTACAAATTATTAAAGGGAAACTTGAGTCTGAAGGTATTCAGGTCTTTTTAAAGGATGAAAACACTATAAATACAGATCCTTTGATAAGTCAGGCTATTGGAGGGGTTAAATTACAGGTTTACTCAAAAGATAAAAACAGGGCTTTGAATATATATAATGAAATAAGAAGCTATGCTTTGGACAGTAATGGGAATCTAATTACCTGCCCAAATTGTAAAGCACAAAGATCTGAAGTATACTATAGTAGAAAGGGCATAATTAATAAGCTATTTCCATTTTTAGAAAAGAAGAAATACAAATGTCTGAAGTGTAATATGATTACCCAACCATAGCGCATAATGAAACGAATTTTTATCACCGGAATTTCTACAGATGTTGGGAAAACCATTGCTGCGGCCATAGTAACTGAGTCTCTAAATGCCGACTACTGGAAGCCTGTACAAGCGGGAGATTTGATGAATACAGATAGTCATAAACTCGCTGAACTCATATCCAATGAAAAAACTACAATTCACAAGAGTAGCTACGAATTAAAAACTCCAATGAGCCCTCATGCGGCGGCAGAAATTGATAACCTTACAATTGACATCAACCAAATTAACGAACCTCAAACCACAAATCATCTTGTAATTGAAGGAGCAGGTGGTTTACTGGTGCCTTTAAACGAAAAGGAAACCATTTTAGACATCATCAAAGCTAATTATCAGGTAATAGTAGTTTCCAGGCATTATTTAGGAAGCATTAACCATTCATTGTTAACCATAGAAAGCTTAAAGCAAAAAGGGTTTAACGTGGCTGTTATATTCAGTGGTAACGAGCATCCAAGCACAGAAGACATTATAATACGGAAGACAGGGGTAACGGTAATAGGCAGGATTGAGGAGGAAACTAATTTTGATAAACCCCTCATTAAACAATATGCTGCAAAATTCTATCCAATACTGCAAACACTTTGAGCGCTATAATGATAAAGTCTAATCAAAGGTTAGGCCTTGAAACTAACAACTATAATCTGAAATATTGAAAAATCTAACTGAAAGAGATAAAAAACATTTGTGGCATCCGCTTACCCAGCATAAACTACATTCTGATATGCTCGGTATAGTGAAGGCGAAAGGTGTTCTTCTGTATGATGAACAGGGTAATGATTATATTGATGGTATTGCTTCCTGGTACACATCAATGTACGGTCATTGTAATGATTATATTTTAGAAAAGGTAAAACAGCAAATGACGGTACTGGATCAGGTGGTATTTAGTGGTTTTACCCATGAACCAGCTATAAGGCTATCTGAAGAATTAATAAAAATATTACCTTCTAATCAGCAGAAAATATTCTTTTCAGACAATGGTTCTACGGCTACGGAGGTTGGAATTAAAATGGCTTTACAATATCATTTTAATCAGGGCAATAAAAGAAAAGTACTTCTGGCATTTGAAGAAGGCTTTCATGGGGATACTTTTGGGGCCATGTCTGTTTCAGGGCTTTCGGTTTATAATGGTCCGTTTGAAGATTATTTTATGGAAGTAGAACGTATTCTGACCCCAACCAAAGAGAACATAAGTGATATTTTACTTAAACTTACTGAAAGACTTAGGCAAAACGATATAGCGGGATTTATATATGAACCTTTGGTACAGGGAGCGGCGGCTATGAAGATGCATGATCCAGAAGGTTTGAATATGATTCTTGACTTACTCAAAAAACACGAGGTTTTACTAATTGCAGATGAGGTAATGACCGGATTTGGCAAAACAGGAAAGAATTTTGCCTCAGAGCATATCCCTGTTAGTCCAGATATCATATGCCTTTCTAAAGCGCTTACTGCCGGTTTGATGCCTATGGGCGTAACTTCATGTACTCAACAGGTCTATGATGCCTTTTACAGTTCAGATATTTCTAAAGGGCTTTTCCATGGCCATACCTATACGGCAAATCCGTTGGCTTGTATGGCAGCTCTGGCTGGTATTGAATTACTTCAATCTGAACAAATTCAAAAGGACATCGAGCGAGTCATTGAATCTCATCAGGAGTTTGGATTGAAAATTAAGGAACATCCGAAGGTGGCTGCAATTCGTCAGTGTGGAATCATCTTTGCACTGGACTTGAATATTAAAATGGAGCGTTACGGTAGCCTACGTGACCGGCTGTTTAACTTTTTTATGGAGCATGGTGTGTTTTTACGTCCATTGGGGAATACTATCTATATTTTGGCTCCCTATATTATTACCGATACTCAGTTAAAACAGATTTATAATACAATTGAACTTGCACTGGATACAGTAGTATAGGATTTACCATAGATTCTAGTCCCAGTCATCATTCACGAGATCTACCTCGTCATTATCCTGGATAACAACCCTTATTTCCTGATAAGTCCATTTATCTCCTATAGCAGTGGCTTTAATGAACAAAGTGCCACTTTCTTTAGGGCCGGTAATAGGAACTTTCATATCGGCACTTTTTTCATCATTATTTAAATTAAATTCACCTTGAATCATTCCATTTTTTTCAATGGGAGAACCCATTAGTTCAATTATTTCAGGGTCTGTATTAATTTTTTCAATGGCATATTCCATGGGAATAGAATC
This sequence comes from uncultured Eudoraea sp., assembly GCA_965364275.1. GTDB lineage: Bacteria > Bacteroidota > Bacteroidia > Flavobacteriales > Flavobacteriaceae > Eudoraea. Next base: position 29,432 of record CBDTVT010000007.1, read on the forward strand.
ATCCATAATTGAAGTAATACCAAAAAATATAGAACCAATAGTAACCCCTAAGAGAATAAGAATAGTCAAACAGCCACCAACAGGCAATACCCATGGCCAATTTCTTTTCCACCAACTCGGCTGAGGTATCAATTCATTGTTCATTGTTTTTTATATTGTTTTTACACTTTCAAGGTAAGAACTTTTATTTTTACTTTAAATACTAATTCCTTGGCTCAACCTATTACGATTACATCAATTGCTTCCATCTCCTCTTTGGGAATTAATACAGAGGGTATTTGGACCAATTATAAACATTCAAATCACCTCTTAAAAGAAGCAATTTTTGAGGGTGAGACTGCATGGGTATCATCTTTATCTGAATCAGAAAAATCAGAAATAAAGGCGCTTAGAAGTAGCAATTCCAAGTATCAAAGCCTGGATGATAGTGTCCTTTATGGTATTTTTACAGCCAGGAGAGCTGTAGCAAATGCGGGCTGGGAAGAAAATGATAATTTTGGAATTAATATTGGTTCTTCCCGAGGAGCAACCGGGCTTTTTGAAAAATATCACAAGGAGTTTTTACTAAAGGGTACTACCGCCGTATTGACCTCTCCGACAACCACCCTCGGTAATATTTCTTCCTGGATAGCCCATGACCTTAAGACAAAGGGCCCCAATATTTCACACTCTATAACCTGTTCTTCAGCTCTTCACGCCATATTAAATGGTGTGGCTTGGATTAGAAGTGGGATGGTCGAAAAGTTTCTTGCAGGCGGCAGTGAAGCACCATTGACTTCTTTTACTATTGCCCAAATGAGAGCCCTTAAGATATATGCCGGGGAAGATAAAAGCGATTATCCCTGTAGGGCTCTTGACCTTAGTAAAGGTCAGAATTCAATGGTACTTGGAGAGGGTGCAGGTGTTGCTTGTTTGGAATATGGAATTGGGAAAAGGCCCCTTGCTATCATTGAAGGAATTGGATTTGCAACAGAACCATTGGAACATAATATTTCTCTTTCCGCAGACGCCCGATGTCTTCAGGATTCAATGCTTATGGCCCTGGAAAACATAAATCCTAAAGAGGTAGATATTATTGTGATGCATGCGCCGGGAACCATTAAAGGGGATAACGCTGAATTTACTGCAATTCAGCAGATTTTTGGCAATTCCATGCCTGCACTTACCACCAATAAATGGAAAGTAGGACATACTTTTGGTGCATCCGGAATCCTAAGTGTAGAAATGGCAATTTTGATGTTGCAACATCAAAGGTTTATAGGAGTTCCTTTTATGAAGTTTAATCCGCCTCAGAAAATAAATAGAGTGCTTATAAATGCAGTAGGTTTCGGTGGTAATGCAGTTAGTATTTTATTAAAAAAACCCAAAAACTAGCCTGCTAACATCGCCGCAATTAAGATTTGATTTATCGATTTTTTTACGGATTAAAGATTATTTTTGATGTTTATATAAAATTCTTACATATGGGTGTAGAACGACATAACTGGACAAAACAGGAGATTCTTGAAATATATAATAAACCCTTGATGGAATTATTATATGAAGCAGCCACCGTACATCGCAAGTTTCATGATCCGAATACTGTACAGGTATCTACTTTACTATCCATTAAGACGGGCGGTTGTCCTGAAGATTGTGGTTATTGCCCCCAGGCAGCTCGTTATCATACGGATATTGAAAACAATGACTTAATGACTGTTCGGCAGGTAAAGGCGCAAGCATTACGTGCCAAAGAATCCGGAAGTTCGAGAGTATGCATGGGAGCTGCATGGCGTAATGTAAAGGATGGCCATGAGTTTGAACAGGTTTTAGAAATGGTAAGAACCATCAATAAACTGGATATGGAGGTTTGTTGTACGTTAGGAATGCTAACGGAAAATCAGGCAAGACGTTTGGCAGAAGCAGGTCTTTATGCTTACAATCACAACCTGGACACGTCTGAAGATTATTATAAGGATGTAATTTCAACGAGGGCTTTTGACGATAGATTAAAGACCATTGAAAATGTCAGGAAAAGCAACGTAACTGTTTGCAGTGGTGGAATTATAGGGATGGGTGAAAGATTAGAAGACAGAGCAGGAATGTTAGTAGCGTTATCTACATTAAATCCGCAGCCGGAATCTGTGCCTATTAATGCACTTGTAGCTGTAGAAGGTACTCCTATGGAGGACATCGACCCTATTTCAATTTGGGATATGATAAGGATGGTTGCTACAACCCGAATTGTTATGCCCAAAACTCAGGTAAGATTATCCGCCGGGAGAACAGAAATGACCAGGGAAGGACAGGCGATGTGCTTTTTTGCAGGAGCCAACTCGATTTTTGCAGGTGATAAGTTATTGACAACCCCGAATCCTGATGTAAATGAAGATTTGGACATGTTTAAGCAATTAGGTCTTATTCCGCAAAAACCTTTTGTTAAGTCACCGCAACCAAAGACAGTGGAAGCAAATGAATCTATGTTGCAACCAATTGGAGAAAAACCAAAATGGTCAAGACCGGAACATAAGATAGAGCGTAACGAGCTTGCAAAGGTTAAATCCAAACATGATGGACTGTCCTAGTTAAACCTTAACTAAGATAGTTTTTATCAACTTTTTTAACTTCGAAGTTTAATATACATCCGAGATTTTGCAATTAGAGGATATACCAAGAGTAAAAACTATTAACAGGGAGGACTTTATAAATAACTATTACAAGCCTCAAAAACCTGTTGTAATTGAAAAATTCATAACAGATTGGCCGGCCTATTCTAAATGGGATTTTGATTATATGAAACAGGTCGCGGGTGATATAACAGTGCCTCTATACGACGACAGGCCAGTTGATTATAAGGACAGATTTAATGAGCCTCACGCCAAAATGAAGATGGCGGACTATATAGATCTTCTAAGACAGCAACCAACAAAGTACAGAATATTTTTATGGAATATAATCAAAGAAGCTCCGCAACTTCAAAAAGATTTCTCCTATCCGGATTTCGGACTGCGATTTATGAAGGGCCTTCCTATGTTATTTTTTGGTGGAATGGATTCTCATACTTTTATGCATTATGATATTGATCTTGCCAATATTTTCCATTTTCATTTCGTAGGTAAAAAGGAATGTATCCTTTTTCCTCAAACTGAAAATAAATTTCTCTATAAAGTTCCTTATTCACTAATCACGCACGAAAGTATAGATTTTTCTAGCCCAAACTTAGACGAATGGCCCGCTTTACAATATGCCAAAGGATTTAGGACGCAATTGAACCATGGTGAAGTCCTGTATATACCGGAAGGTTTTTGGCATTATATGAAATATATAACGCCCGGGTTTTCAATGAGTTTGCGCGGGATTGCACATAACCCCAAAGCCCTTGGAAAAGCGGTATACAACGTCTTTGTAATGAGACATTTTGATAATCTGATGCGAAGATTCAAAGGACAGCTATGGATTGACTGGAAAAATGACCAAGCAATAAAAAGAACGAATAGGATACTCCCCTAATTTCATATTCAGAAAAATTTCAAAATAAAAATTAATGACCACTTTATCTTTTCTTTCGATTTATGATTATGTTTACATTTCTTTTAATTGTATTTAATGCATCTTGTAGAAGTTAAGTCCCACAGCGATTGTAAAAGATTCGTTTCATTACCAGATGATCTTTACAAAAATCAAAAACGATATATAAAACCTCTTTATAAGGATATTGCAGATATTTTTGATCCTGCGGTCAATAAAAACTTTGAACGTGGTAAATGTATCCGATGGCTTTTATTAAGAGATAATAAAATTATTGGCCGCATTGCAGCTTTTATTTTAAGAAAGACGTCTACAAAAGGTGAAACTGAATCTTTTGGTGGGGTAGGTTTTTTTGAATGTATTAATGATCAAAATGCTGCTAATACATTATTCGATATAA
>CBDTVT010000008.1:0-33085 GCA_965364275.1 uncultured Eudoraea sp.
CCATATCCGGGAAGATCAACCAGGAACCATTGATCATTTATTTTAAAATGATTGATAAGTTGCGTTTTTCCCGGTCTTCCTGATGTTTTTGCCAAACTCTTGCGAGAAGTAAGCATATTTATCAGTGAAGATTTTCCAACATTTGATCTTCCTATAAAGGCATATTCGGGTAAAGGCTGGTTGGGGCACTTCTCCACACTGGAGTTGCTCATCAAAAAGTCGGCAGACTTTATCTTCATGACAGTAAATGTGTTAGAATTTACGCTTCTGTAACCATTCATCCAGGATGACATTGAAATCATTGGGATGTTCCATCATAGGTGCATGGCCACACTCTTTTATCCAGAAAAGCTCTGAATCCGGTAGTAATTCATGAAATTCCCGCGCGACATTTGGTGGCGTTACGGAATCATTTTCACCCCAAATAATACAGGTTGGAGTCTTCATTTTGGGTAAATCCTTAGACATATTGTGTCTTATAGCACTTTTGGCTATGGCTAGTGTTTTTACCAGTTTCCTTCTGTCATTCACTGTGGCAAATACTTCATCCACAATTTCTTTGGTAGCCACTTTAGGATCATAAAAGACATCCTGCGCCTTCTTTTTAATAAATTCATAATCCCCTCGTTTAGGATAGCCATCTCCCATTGCGCTTTCGTAAAGTCCGGAACTTCCTGTAATTACCAGAGCTTTCACCATTTTAGGATAAAGACTTGTGTGTAATAAACCTACATGACCTCCAAGGGAATTACCTAACAAAATAACATCTTTGAGACCTTTAAATTCTATAAATTTTTCAAGGAACCTGGCAAAGTTTTTTACATTGGTTTTCAACAATGGCAAAGAGTAGATTGGCAATTCAGGTACTAAAACTTTATAGCCCTTGTTTGGGAAATAGTTGGTTACCCCATGAAAATTACTGAGCCCCCCCATAAGACCGTGAAGAATAATCATTGGAGTTCCTTCTCCTACCTCAATGAATCTATATTTTCCTTCTTTTTTAATGTGTTCTTCCATTAAATACTGCTTCTGGCTTCAGTGGGCAAATATAGACATTTCCTAATAATACTAATACTTTTGGAAAAAAGAGGGTACCTTTACAATACCATATTTTTTTCAAAAATAAAGGCATCCCGCTATTTACAGCAACTACTAAAATGGCTGGAGATAGCACTATACTTCTCTCCTCTTTCAGGTTTTTTTTTCAATTAAGTGGTAAATTGTGGTAAATTGTGGTAATAATTTCTATATATTTGAGTTTATATTAGAAAACCAGCCGATTTAAGTGATAAGTTTTATAGGGACATATGATTGCAAAGCTGATGTCAAGGGACGGATAATGATACCCGTTACTCTCAAAAACCAGATGGCCCCTGTTCTCAACAAGGGCTTTGTCATAAAACGCTCTGTATTTCAGTCTTGTCTGGAACTGTATCCAATGGATGAATGGAATCTGCTAATGGAAAAAATGAATAAAAAGAACAGGTTCAAGAAGAAGAACAACGATTTTATCAGGCGGTTTTCGGCGGGTGTGAAACCCATAGAAATAGATGGGACAGGTAGATTGCTCATACCTAAAAACCTGGTTTCTATTGCTGGGATTAGTAAAGAAGTGGTTTTGAGTTCGGCTATAAACATTATTGAGATTTGGGATAAGGATTGTTATGAAAAAGTAATTGATGAAACTGCAGAAAATTTTGCGGAATTAGCTGAAGAGGTAATGGGTGATGATGGAGACGAACTATCATAATCCTGTTTTATTAAAGGAGTCCGTTGACGGTCTCAACATATTGAAAAATGGAATTTATGTAGATGTCACTTTTGGAGGAGGAGGACATTCCAAGGAAATTTTAAGAAGATTAGGTAGTGGGGGTGCTTTGATTGCTTTTGATCAGGATGAGGAAGCTTTGAAAAACGCAATAGCAGATGATAGATTTACCCTGATCAATGAAAACTTTAGGTATATAAAGCAGTTTTTAAAGTTCTATGGCATTCGGAAAGTAAATGGAATCTTAGCTGACTTTGGGGTTTCTTCTCATCAGTTTGATAAGGCTGAACGGGGTTTTTCTACCCGTTTTGATGCAGATCTGGATATGAGAATGAGTTCAAGAAATAAGAAGAGTGCTTATGAGGTGGTTAACTCTTATACCTATGATGATCTTAGGAATGTATTGTTTCGTTATGGCGATTTAAGACGTGCAGATGCAATGGCCAAAACCATTATAGAACACAGGGTAAATGAACCTATTAAAACAACGGCAGACCTAAAAATGGTATTGAAAGAATATCTGCCAAAGTTTAGAGAGAACAAGATTTTAGCACAGGTATATCAGGCAATACGCATTGAAGTAAATCAGGAATTAGCGGCAATAGAAGAATTTTTATTGCAAACTCCGGATATAATGGATAAAGGTGGACGGCTGAGTTTAATTAGTTACCACTCATTGGAAGATAGATTGGTTAAAAGATTCATTAGAGCAGGTAGTTTTTCGAGTGAACCGGAAAAGGACTTTTATGGAAATATTGATGTTCCGTTTAAAAAGCTAGGTGGATTAATTATTCCCTCTGCCGATGAAATTTCGAAGAATAGCAGAGCACGTAGTGCAAGACTGCGAATAGCAGAACGAATATAATTTGTGGATCTATATAATTCTAAACAATATAAAACTCATGAGAAAAGGGATCATCGATATTTTAAAAGGCAAGTTCTTGGTGAGTGGAGATGCACCAAAAAATTGGCTCTTTATAATTTTTGCCTCCGTTTTGGCAATCATTATGATTGCAAGTTCTCACAGTGCGGATAAAAAGGTACATCAGGTAGCTGCACTGAATGAACAGGTCAAAGAATTAAAAAACGAATTCGTAGATATGCGCTCAGACGTTCAAAGATTGAAATTAGAATCAACCATTACAGTGAATGTTATGGATGAAGGTCTTTTTCCTTCTGAAGTACCACCAAGAAAAATAAAAGTAAAAACCAATAAAAAATAAGTGGCCATCACTGATAAAAAAATATTAACCAGACTTTATATAGTATCAGCATGTCTGTTCCTGTTTGCGATTGCCGTGGTCGTAAAACTTGTGAGTATTCAGATGGTTCATGGCGATAAGTACAAGGAGATGGCTCATCAACGTACGGAAAGACTTTTTACAATTGCCCCAAACAGGGGAAATCTCTATTCAGATGATGGAAGTTTGTTAGCTACATCGGTCTCCAGGTATACGATACGTTTTGATGCGGTCACAGTAAAAAGTTCAGATTTTGAAGAAGAAGTACAGCCTTTGTGTGATGCTCTGTCAAAGTTATTTGGAAAACCTTCCGCCTATTATGAACAAATTTTAAGAAAAGCTAAAGCAAATAAAAACAGATACGCCTTGGTGGCCAGAAATCTTGATTATTCTGACTATATGGAGGTTAAAGCTTTCCCGCTCTTTAATAAGGGACCAAATAGGGGAGGTTTTATTGCGGAGCAAAAAACGGTAAGGGAACATCCTTTAGGAAAAATAGCAGAAAGAAGCGTTGGGTATGAACGATTTGATGAAAATGGCTATGTGACCAGGGTAGGACTTGAAGGCGCCTTTGGTAATTATTTAAGAGGAATAGAAGGAAAAAGACTAAAACAGAAAATTGCTAAAGGTCAGTGGAAACCTATTGGCTTAGACAATATTGTTGAACCAAAAGATGGCTATGATGTTGTGTCGACCATAGATATCAATATTCAGGATATTGCTCATCATGGGCTCTTAACACAATTAGAAAAGTATAAAGCCGATCATGGATGTGTTATCGTAATGGAAACTAAAACAGGGGAGATAAAGGCAATTTCAAATCTTGGAAGAACAGAGGACGGCAAATATTACGAAAGATTAAATTATGCGATAGGCGAATCTCATGAACCCGGCTCCACCTTTAAATTAATGTCATTGGTCGCTGCGTTGGAAGATAAAAAAATAGACACCAGCACTATTATTGATACTAAAAAAGGACATTGGAGAATATACGATAGAATAGTAAGGGATTCCAAACACGGAGGTTATGGCAAAATTTCAGTGGCAAAAGCTTTTGAAGTTTCTTCAAATACAGCTTTCGCCAAAATGATTCATAACAGTTATAAAGAAGAACCATCAGTTTATGTAGATCGCCTGATGTTTATGGGGCTTCATCAGGAATTGGGAATGCCAATAAAAGGAGAAGGTAAGCCCGTAATTAGATATCCCGGAGATAAGGGCTGGTCAGGGATTTCCCTTGCATGGATGTCTCATGGTTATGAAGTATCCCTAACCCCTTTACAGACTCTTGCTTTTTACAATGCTATTGCTAATGATGGTCAATTATTGCGTCCCAGACTAATAAAAGAGGTTAAGGAATGGAATAAAACCATTTATACGTTTGATAAGGAGATTATTAAAGAGGCTATTTGCTCAAAGGAGACCGCAAAACAGGTACGTGACTTATTGAAAAATGTAGTGGAAAAAGAACGCGGAACGGGGCATCGACTTTATTCTCCAAACTTTTCTATGGCTGGAAAAACGGGAACAGCACAAAAAAACTATGTAACCCGTGACCCGGACAAACTGAAATATATATCAACTTTTGCCGGGTATTTCCCTGCAGATGACCCAAAGTACTCCTGCATAGTGGTGATCCACGAACCAGATAAAAGTGTCGGCTACTATGGTGCAGACGTATCCGGGCCGGTATTTAAATCCATAGCCAGAAAGATTTATGCCAACAACCCCTTAATAGACGAAATAGAAACCCTGGAACCTTTAAATGATGATTTGGAGGCAAGTTTTCAAAGCTACTACGCGGAGGCACAAAAGAATCACAATCAGATGCCAGATGTAAAAGGAATGAGCGGAATGGATGCAATTTCTATCCTCGAAAACATGGGTCTGGAGGTAGAGATCAAAGGAAATGGCAAGGTTAAAAAGCAATCAATTTCTAAGGGAACAGATTTAGAAAAAGTAAAGAAAATAATTTTAGAACTTTCATGAAGCCGCTAAAGGATATACTATTTGGAGTAAGTCTTACCGCCGTTAGCGGATCTACCGGAGTCATTGTGAATACCATATGTTTTGATTCCAGGAAAGTAGCGAAGGGTAGCGTTTTTGTGGCTATCAAGGGTACGTTAACCGATGGGCATAAATATATTGATAAAGCTATATCCGCAGGAGCTAATTCGATAGTGTGCGAAGAACTTCCGGGAGATTTGATCAATGATATAACTTATGTGGAAGTTCTTGATGCCAACCAGGCCCTTGCTATAATGGCATCAAATTTCTATGATAATCCATCCAAAAATTTAAAACTTGTAGGTGTTACCGGTACAAACGGCAAAACAACGGTAAGCAGTTTGTTATATCAATTGTTTAAAAAAGCAGGATATAAAGTTGGCCTGCTATCTACTATTCGAATAATGGTGGATAATAGAGAATTTCCTACGAGCCATACGACTCCTGATGCCATGACCATTAATCAATATCTCTCTCTGATGAATGAGGAAGGTGTTGAATTTTGTTTTATGGAAGTAAGTTCCCACGGCATTCATCAAAAAAGAACTGAAGGGTTGGTCTTTGAGGGCGCAATATTCACCAATTTATCGCATGACCACCTGGATTATCACAAAACATTTGCTGAATACAGGGATACAAAAAAGAAATTATTTGATGATTTACCTAAAAGAGCATTTGCCTTAACAAATATTGACGATAAAAATGGGTTAGTGATGCTGCAAAATACCGAAGCTAAAAAATACACCTATGCTCTAAAAAGTTATGCCGACTACAGGGCTCAGGTTTTGGAAAATCAGTTTAACGGGCAGTTGTTAAAGATTGATGATAATGAGTTATGGACCCGGTTAATAGGTCATTTTAATGCTTACAACATCCTGGCTATATATGCTACAGCTGACCTGTTGGGATTAGAAAAACTTGAAACCCTAAGATTATTAAGTGAATTGGAAAACGTTGACGGAAGGTTTCAATACTTCATATCTAAAGAAAGAATAACGGCTATTGTTGATTATGCCCATACGCCGGACGCCTTAAAAAATGTACTTGAGACAATCAATACATTGAGGACTGGAAATGAAAACGTCATCACCGTAGTGGGGTGTGGTGGTGATCGTGACAGGTCTAAGCGTCCGGTAATGGGTCATATCGCTTCAGCTATGAGTGGTAAAGCCATTTTTACATCAGATAATCCACGATCCGAACCGCCTCTTATAATCATTGAAGAGATGGAAGCCGGCGTAGAACCACAGAATCTCAGGAAAGTTTTATCAATTGAAAATCGAAACCAGGCAATAAAGACGGCCTGTCAGTTAGCAGTACCTAATGATATTATCCTGGTTGCCGGTAAGGGTCATGAAACCTATCAGGAAACTAACGGTGAGCGTGTTGATTTTGATGATTTTAAAATTATAAAGGAAGTGCTAACCGGTTTAAATAAGTAACAAGAAATAGATAACGTAATATGCTGTATTATCTGTTCGATTATTTAGAAAAACAATATCAATTGCCAGGAGCAAGTCTGTTCCAGTTTCAGACATTCAGGGCAGCTATGGCGGTGCTACTCTCTTTGTTATTGGCAACAGTTTATGGCAAACGTATTATTCTTTTTCTCAAGCGCAAACAAATAGGGGAGACCATTCGGGATCTTGGACTTGAGGGGCAAAAGCAAAAGACAGGTACTCCAACTATGGGTGGTTTGATAATAATAATGTCCACCTTAATTCCTGTGCTATTGTTCGCGGATTTAAAGAACGTTTATATCATTCTATTGATAGTTACAATTCTATGGATGGGTATTATCGGATTTGTGGATGACTACATTAAAATATTCAAAAAAAATAAAAAAGGTCTCAAAGGCAGGTTTAAAGTGATAGGTCAGGTGGTTTTGGGCCTTATAGTAGGTGCAACTTTATACTATCATCCTGAAGTTACCATGCGCGAACACGATAAAAGCATTATCACTGAAAAGTATACGGTTGAACAGGTAAAAGGTCAGGATATAAAATCTACCATGACTACGGTTCCTATTTTAAAGAATAATGAGTTCGATTATGGTGACCTTATCTCATGGGCCGGTGATGGGGCAAAGGATTATGTGTGGTTGATCTTCATTCCAATGATCATTTTAATCGTAACGGCAGTTTCCAATGGGGCTAATTTGACTGATGGCATCGATGGTTTGGCAGCCGGTTCATCTGCCATAATAGTTCTCACCCTGGGAATTTTTGCATGGGTCTCAGGAAATATAATTTTTTCCGATTATCTGGACATCATGTACATTCCCAAGGCTGGTGAGCTTTTAGTGTTCATAGCGGCATTTGTAGGAGCATTGGTAGGTTTTTTATGGTATAACGCTTTTCCTGCAACGGTATTTATGGGAGATACCGGTAGTTTGACCATTGGTGGCGTCATTGCCGTAATAGCAATTATTATCCGAAAGGAATTGTTGATTCCCATTCTATGCGGAATATTCTTTGCCGAGTCCATATCAGTGATGTTGCAGGTTGGTTATTTCAAATACACTAAAAACAGATCAGGTGAAGGGAAACGTGTTTTTTTGATGGCACCCTTACATCACCATTATCAGAAAAAGGGATATCACGAAAGTAAAATAGTCACAAGGTTTTGGATTATAGGAATACTATTGGCCATAATTACAATTGTGACACTCAAAGTGAGATAATGAAATTAATGGTTGTGCTCGGCGCTGGTGAAAGTGGAGTTGGAACGGCCATTCTGGCAAAAAAAAGGGATTACCTGGTATTTGTTTCAGACAAAGGTAAGATCAAAGAAAAATATAAAAACGTTCTTGAACATTTTGAGATTGATTGGGAGGAAGAACAACATTCGGAAGATAAAATTCTCAATGCTGATGTCGTTATGAAAAGTCCGGGTATTCCGGACACAGTACCTCTGGTAAAAAAGCTTGTGGATAAAGGTGTTCCGGTAATTTCTGAGATTGAGTTTGCCGCAAAACATACAGATGCTACAATAATAGGAATTACGGGAAGTAATGGCAAAACCACCACTACTATGCTTACCTATAGTATATTAAAAAAGGGAGGTTTAAACGTGGGAATGGCAGGTAATATTGGAGACAGTTTTGCCAAAATGGTAGCGGAACATGACTATGATTTCTATGTGCTTGAAATAAGCAGTTTTCAGTTAGATGGAATTGTAGATTTTAAACCAAACATTGCGGTAATAACAAATATTACCCCAGACCATTTAGACAGGTATGATCATTCTTTTGAAAATTATGTGTCTTCAAAATTCCGGATTGTACAAAACCAGAACGCAGAAGACAGTTTGATTTATGATTGTGATGATGATGTAATTGTAAGTTGGCTGGAGAATAACCCAATTAGATCAAAATTATTGCCTTTTACAATTAATGAGAAACTTAAAGAAGGGGCATGGTTAGAGAATGACAGAATATTAATTAGGACAGAAAATAAAACAATTGAAATGGAAGCAGATTCTTTGGCATTAGAAGGTTTACACAACCTTAAAAATACAATGGCGGCATCAACGGTTGCAAAATTGGTTGGTATTCGAAAGGATACTATCCGCGAAAGTATTCAGAATTTTCAGGGAGCTGCACATCGTTTGGAAAAGGTTTTAAAAATACATCATGTACAATATATAAATGATTCAAAGGCTACCAATGTAAATGCCACTTATTATGCTTTGGAAAGCATAAAAACTCCTATTGTATGGATTGTAGGTGGTATAGATAAAGGGAATGACTATAAAGTCCTGATGCCCTTAGTAAGGGAAAAAGTAAAAGCTATCATATGTCTGGGCATGGACAACTCAAAAATTAAATATGCTTTTGGTAACGTAGTAGATTTATTTGTCGAGACTTATGCAATGAGTGAAGCTGTAAAAGTAGCCTATAAAATTGCAGAAAGAGGAGATACTGTTTTGCTATCTCCGGCATGCGCTAGTTTTGATCTTTTTAAAAATTATGAAGACAGGGGAAATCAATTTAAAGAAGCAATAAAAAACTTGTAAGAATGTCTGGGTTTTTAGGAAATATAAAAGGAGATAAAGCCATTTGGGGAGTAGTTGCTCTCCTGGCTCTTTTTTCCTTTTTACCTGTTTACAGTGCCAGCAGTAATTTGGTTTATGTAGTGGGAAATGGCACAACTATTGGCCATTTGGTTAAACACGGGATGTTGCTGTTTATAGGATTTGGAATAATCTATGGCGTTCATAAAATTCCTACTCATTTTTTTAAGGGGCTATCTATTATTGCTCTGCCCATAGTACTGGTCTTATTGGCATATACTCTGGCTCAGGGCACTACAATAGACGGGGCAAATGCTAGTAGATGGATACGCCTTCCATTGGTTGGAATTACTTTTCAAACTTCAAATCTGGCAGCGGTAGTTCTAATGATCTACGTGGCGAGATACCTGACCAGAATTAAGGATAAAACAATCACTTTTAGTGAAAGCCTGGTACCCTTGTGGCTTCCCGTTTTTATTGTCACCATTTTAATTTTGCCTGCCAATTTCTCTACAGCGGCCATTCTTTTCTTTATGGTACTGATACTTTGTTTTTTAGGGGGTTATCCACTAAAATATCTTTCAGGAATAATAGGTACAGGTTTATTGATACTTACCATTTTTATTCTTACGGTAAAAGCTTATCCGGATCTTTTTCCAAACAGGGTGGACACCTGGATAAATAGAGTTGAAAGTTTTTGGGATCCCGCAGATACAGAATCGGACTATCAGATAGAAAAAGCAAAAATTGCCATTGCAAGTGGTGGAATTGTTGGAAATGGAGCAGGTAAAAGTGTAATGAAAAATTTCCTGCCTCAGAGCTCGTCAGATTTTATTTATGCCATTATTATTGAAGAGTACGGCTTGGTAGGAGGGTTTGTTCTAATGTTCTTTTATATGCTTTTGTTATTCAGAATTGTGGTGGTGGCAAATTCAAATGAGACTGTATTTGGCAAATTATTAGCGGTTGGCGTTGGGTTGCCTATCGTTTTTCAGGCACTTATTAATATGGCGGTTGCTGTAGAATTATTTCCAGTAACCGGGCAAACTTTACCACTTATTAGTAGTGGAGGAACATCTATTTGGATGACTTGTCTTGCTATTGGAATTGTGTTAAGTGCGAGCAGAAAATTTAAACCGGTTGATGTTAAAAAATCCGATGTGGATGATACTAACCCCTTAGAAGTGCTAAGTGGACAATTATAGATTTATTTTATCTGGTGGTGGAACAGGAGGACATATTTATCCGGCAATAGCCATAGCTGATGAATTAAAATTAAGACATCCTAATGCAGCATTTTTATTTGTAGGTGCAAAAGACAGGATGGAGATGGAAAAAGTGCCAAAGGCAGGATACAAGATAAAGGGTTTGTGGATTAGTGGAATACAAAGAAAGTTGACATTAAAAAATTTAATGTTCCCATTTAAACTGATAAGTAGTTTGATTAGTGCAGGAAAAATAGTGACGAAGTTTAAACCCCATGTGGTAATAGGCACAGGGGGGTTTGCCAGTGGACCTGTATTAAAAATGGCTTCCAGAAAAGGAATCCCTTGCGTCTTACAGGAGCAGAACTCATATGCAGGAATCACTAATAAATTACTGGCCAAACACGCAGCAAAAATTTGTGTTGCCTATGATAAAATGGAAAGATTTTTCCCAGCAGATAAAATTGTAAAAACGGGGAATCCTGTTAGGGCAGATTTGATAGACCCTCTACAACATACTAATGAAGCTTATGAATTCTTTGGTTTGGACCCGGAAAAAATAACGCTGCTTGTCCTGGGAGGAAGTCTGGGTGCACGGAGAATTAATCAACTTATAGAAAAGGAACTTGATTTCTTTTCAAAATTAGGAATTCAACTTATTTGGCAGTGTGGCCGGGGATACTATGAAGAATATAAGAAATTTCACGCTACGGATGTGAAAGTCTACGATTTTGTGAATAAAATGGATTTAGCATATTCGGCTGCAGATATAATAATTTCAAGGGCTGGAGCTAGTTCAGTTTCCGAGTTGTGCATAGTTGGTAAGCCCGTGATATTTATTCCCTCGCCAAATGTAGCAGAGGACCATCAATCCAAAAATGCGAGAAGTCTTGTTTTAAAACAAGCGGCATTAATGCTGGAGGAAAAAGATTTGGCAGACAAATTTGAAAACGTTTTTTCAGATCTGAATAAATCTAAGGAAAGTAAGAAATTATTGAGTGAAAATATCAAAGCTCTGGCACAGCCTAATGCCACAAAAAACATTGTAGATGAAATAGAACATCTGCTGAAAATTTAATATGACGCTAAAAGACATACATAACATTTATTTCATTGGTATTGGAGGAATTGGTATGTCTGCTCTTGCGCGATACTTTAAGCTGTTAAAAAAGAATGTAGCGGGTTATGACAAAACGGAAACGCCCTTGACTCGTGAGATTTCTGATTTAAGAATTGAGATACATTATACAGATGATATCTCTGAAATTCCAGCGGAGTATAAAAATGCCGGGGATACTCTGGTTGTCTATACGCCGGCAATTCCTGATGACCATAAAGAATTCAATTATTTTGATTCCAGAGGTTTTGAAATAAAAAAACGATCAGAGGTGTTAGGGATTATCACAAGGGATACTTTTTGTTTGGCAGTGGCAGGTACCCATGGTAAAACTACAACAAGTAGCATTCTAGCTCATTTATTAAAAGAAACAGGGACACCAGCTACCGCGTTTCTTGGTGGTATTTCGGAAGACTTTAATAGTAATTTTTGGTTCGGTGGCAGTGAATATTCTGTTGTGGAAGCCGATGAATATGATCGTTCATTTTTACAGTTATCACCTGATATTGCTTGTATTACTTCTATGGATGCTGATCATTTGGATATTTATGGTGACAGCATAGAACTAAGAAAATCTTTTAGGGAATTTATTGATAAACTAAAGCCCGGTGGGAAACTGTTTGTTAGAAATGGCCTGCCTTTAGAAGGAATAACCTATGGAATAGAAGACGATTCGGATTATTGTATAAGAAATTTAAGAATAGAACATGGCGCCTACGTTTTTGATTTGGAAACTCCAGACACTACCCTTAAAGGGGTTAAGTTTAACAAACCGGGAAAGCACAACTTACTTAACGGTTTAGTGGCTTTTGCCATGGCAATACAGATTGGTCCCCCAGCTAATCGACTTGCTATAGCATTGGAAACCTTTAAGGGGGTGCAACGGAGATTTTCATATCGAATAAGGAATGTCGACTTTGTCTTTATTGATGATTATGCGCACCATCCAACGGAAATAAATGCCGTATATGATGCCATTTCTGAGATGCATGAGAGTAAAAAAATACTCGCAGTTTTTCAACCCCATTTATTTTCAAGAACAAGAGATTTTGCTGATGATTTCGCCCTTAGTCTTGCGCAATTTGATAGTGTTTTATTATTGGATATATATCCTGCAAGAGAAGAACCTATTGATGGAGTGAATTCGGAATGGCTAATGGGTAAAATAAAGAATCAGAATAAGAAATTAATCCAAAAAGCGGATCTGATTGAGGAAATAAAAAGACAAGAACCGGAGGTATTGGTCACCATGGGTGCTGGGGATATTGGGCTGGAAATATGTAAAATAGAAAAAGAACTTGAGCATGAAAATTAATTGGAATTACATCAAATTTATAGGGTTAATAATTTGTATTACAGGTCTTTATGCATTTTCAGGTCATAGAAGTGATTTGAGAACTGTAGAAGGCATTACGCTAAAATTTACGGGGGAGAACAATCTTTACCTTACACAGCCTATGGTTAATAAATTGTTAATACAAAATTATGGTATCATTAAAAACATGCCCAAAGAAAAATTAGATTTGGATACTATAGAAAAGGTCATTGAGGCCAATGAAATGGTAAAAAGTGCCCAAGTTTATCTTACTATAACCGGTGAGCTTACATCAAACATTGTACAACGGCAGCCAATCGGGCGTGTAGAGGGAAATACAAAATTCTACCTGGATGAGGATGGCAAAAACATGCCATTATCCAGTAATCACTCTGCAAGAGTGCCGATCATTTCGGGCAATATTACCGGTAAAAGTTTAGAAGATGTTTATGTGATATTAAAATACATAAATAAGGACGAATTTTTAAGAAAAAATGTAATCGGAATTCATATTGAGGATGAAGATAATTATCAATTGAAATTCCGATTAGAAAACTTTGTTGTGAATTTAGGTAATGTGGACGATTTGGAACAGAAGTTCAATAATTTCAAGGCTTTTTATACCAAAGCAGCCAAGGACAAAACATTGGAAAACTATAATATAGTAAGCTTAGAATTTAATAATCAAGTAGTGTGCACCAAAATTTAAATTAATATGGAACAAAGTAATTATTCAGTTGGATTAGATATCGGTACAACGAAAATTGTTGCCATTATCGGAAAAGAAAACGAGTATGGCAAGATTGAGGTCTTAGGCATTGGCAGGTCAAAAAGCCTTGGTGTACATCGGGGTGTGGTAAATAATATAACACAAACCATAAAGTCTATTCAACAGGCTGTAGAGCAGGCAGAGGCCGATTCAGGTTTAAAGATTGGGTCCGTTGTTGTTGGGATCGCCGGACAACATATTAGAAGCCTCCAGCATAGCGATTATATTACAAGAGCCAATTCTGAAGAAGTAATCAATGAGGACGATCTGGATAAACTTTGTAACCAGGTATATAAATTGGTCATGCTTCCTGGAGAGGAGATCATCCATGTTTTACCTCAGGAATATAAGGTAGACGGTCAGGCCGAAATAAAGCAACCGATAGGAATGTACGGTGGAAGGCTTGAAGCTTATTTCCATGTAGTTGTTGGCCAGGTTTCATCTATTAAAAACATTGGCAGGTGTATAAAAAGTGCCGGCTTAGACCTGGGTAATATTACCCTTGAACCCCTGGCATCTTCAGATGCTGTACTTAGTCAGGAGGAAAAAGAAGCAGGAGTTGCCTTAATAGATATAGGTGGCGGTACAACAGACCTTGCTATTTTTAAAGATGGTATCATAAGGCATACAGCCGTAATACCTTTTGGCGGTAATGTTATTACCGAAGATATTAAAGAAGGTTGTTCAATTATCGAGAAACAGGCGGAGCTACTCAAAATGAAATTTGGTTCTGCATGGCCAGGCGAAAATAAGGACAACGAAATAGTTTCTATCCCAGGATTGCGTGGAAGAGAACCAAAGGAAATTACACTTAAGAATCTTTCTAAGATTATACATGCACGAGTAGTTGAGATTGTTGAACAGGTATATGTTGAAATCAAAAATTACGGTCATGAGGATCAAAAAAAGAAGCTAATTGCCGGGATTGTATTGACGGGAGGAGGAAGCCAGTTAAAGCATCTAAAGCAGTTAGTTGAATATATTACAGGGATGGATACCAGAATAGGATATCCTAATGAGCATTTGGCAGGAGATTCCGATCAGGAAATTGCCAGTCCTTTATATGCCACCGCCGTGGGATTGCTGATGAACGCAATTGAAAATAAAGGAAGAAATCCTATTTATCAGGAGGAAATCAGGAATGAAGAAGAATTGGTTTTAGAGGGCCATCCTGAAGGTAGAACAACCCATAAGTCAAAAGGAGAGAGAAAATCTGTATTTGATCTTTGGTCAGAAAAACTTAAAGATTTTTTAGATAACGCAGAGTAAACCTAAATCGTAGCACATAATAACCAGTAACACAAAAAACATGAGCAAGAACACCGAATTTGAAAATATAGCCTTTGATTTACCAAAAAATCAAAGTAATGTAATTAAAGTAATTGGCGTTGGAGGGGGTGGAAGTAATGCGATTAATCACATGTTCCAGGCCGGAATTAACGGAGTGGATTTTGTGATTTGTAATACAGATTCACAGGCTTTGCAGAATAGCCCTGTTCCCAATAAAATACAATTAGGTGTTACTCTTACAGAAGGACTCGGAGCTGGTGCCAATCCTGAAGTAGGTGAACAAGCTGCCCTGGAGAGTATGGAGGAGATTAAGCAAATGCTTGATAATACCACCAAAATGATTTTCATTACTGCCGGTATGGGAGGTGGAACAGGTACCGGAGCCGCTCCTGTTATAGCTAAGCAAGCTAAAGAAATGGATGTCCTTACTGTGGGGATCGTTACTATGCCATTTCTGTTTGAAGGTAAGATGAGGTGTAAACAGGCTCAAATAGGGATTGAAAAGTTACGTTCTAATGTAGACTCTTTAATTGTAATTAATAACAATAAATTAAGGGAAGTTTATGGTAATTTAGGCTTTAAAGCAGGTTTTTCAAAGGCAGATGAAGTACTTGCAACTGCTGCAAGAGGTATTGCCGAGGTAATTACCCACCATTATACTCAGAATATTGACCTGCGTGATGCCAAAACAGTTCTTTCAAATAGTGGTACAGCCATTATGGGTTCTTCTATGTCGTCTGGATCAGCAAGAGCTCACGAAGCAATATTGAAAGCATTGGATTCTCCATTATTGAATGATAATAAGATTACAGGGGCCAAAAATGTGTTATTACTTATTGTTTCGGGTTCTCAGGAGATCACTATTGATGAAATAGGAGAAATTAATGATCATATTCAAATTGAGGCCGGTCATGGTGCTAATATTATTATGGGTGTGGGCGAAGACGAAAGTCTGGGTGAAGCTATAGCTGTAACCGTAATTGCCACTGGATTTAACATTGACCAGCAGAATGAAATTGTTAATACTGAAACCAAAAAAATTATACACACTCTTGAAGATGAGCAAAAAGCCGAGCAGGATTTGAGTGATGAAAATGTCGTTTACCAACTGGAAGAGGAAGAAGAAGTTTCTGAACCGATAATAAAACATTCTTTAGAGGTGGAAGAAACTATAGATCTTATTCCGACAACCAATTATATCAGAAATTTTAATGTTTTCTATGAAGAGGTTATAGCAGAAGAAATTGCTGAGGAGGATTTTATCATAATTGATTCTAAAAAGGACCTTAAGGATATTGAAGTAATAGACCCTGAAGAATTAGCTGGTAAACCAGATGAAAAGGAACAGATTGCCCTTAGTTTTGATATGCCTTTGACGGATTTAGATAAGGAGGAGAATGAAAATGTTATCACATTTAACCTGGATGAGAACATAAACGATCTTGATGTTAGTGAACATATAGAGGTAATACCTGTTTTGGAATACAACAAAGAAGGAGAAACCCGCTATAGCCTTGATGATTATATGGAACTGGAAAATAAGTTAACTGGCGCCAAATCCAAAGCGGAAGAATTTGAACCTAAACTTATAGAGGATGAGTTGGTTTTCGAGAAAAAGACTGTGGCTGGGAAAGAAGAAGTTGAAACAAAAGACGGGGATCCCATGAATACTCCAATTGAGGAAATACTTAGAGAAAGGGCGGATGAGCGCAGGAGAAAACTAAAAGATTTCAATTACAAATTTCAGAATAGCGTTAATAATATTGATGAAATAGAAAAGGAACCGGCTTATAAACGTCAGGGCATCGATTTAAATGAAGGACCCAAAGAGGGTAAAGTGTCCAGAACCACTTTAAGTGAAGACAGTAATGATGAAATTCAGTTGCGTTCTAACAACTCATTTTTACATGATAATGTAGACTAGTCAGAATACGGGATCATGTACCCAAACTTAGTATAGACCCGAAAATACATTACATTTTCGGGTTTATTTTTTTTATCTTGTGCGCTCCTAAAATTCACAAAATATGAGCTTACAGAATCAAGTGATGGAAGAAATAAAAGTGGCAATGAAAGCCAAAGACAGCATAACTTTGGAGTCTTTAAGGGCAATAAAATCTGCTTTACTATTGGCACAAACTGAAAAGGGAGCCGGAGATGAAATGTCTGATACCGATGAAATAAAATTAATTCAAAAGTTGGTAAAACAGCGAAAAGACAGTGCAGCGATTTTTAAGGAACAGGGAAGAGAAGATCTTGCTGAACCTGAATTGGCACAGGTAGCAGTAATTGAAAAATTTTTACCAGCTCAACTAAGTGAGGATGACATAGAAAAAGTTGTTACCCAGATTATTGAAAGTACTGGTGCCACAGGCATGAAAGACATGGGAAAAGTTATGGGGATGGTATCCAAGCAATTGGGTGGGCAAGCAGACGGAAAAACAATTTCTGGTATTGTTCGTGCTAAACTTACCTAATATTAAAATGAATATTCAAGAAATTCGTGAGCTCTTTGAATCTGATATTGCCAGGACTGAAAAGAAGATAAAGCAATATGTGGAACTGTCGCAACCTATTGCGCCCGATAATGCTATCGGGCGCGTATCGCGAATGGATGCGATAAACAATAAAGGGGTTATGGATGCAGCCCTTGTTAAAGCCAAAGAACGTCTTGCAGGTCTAAAGCGTAACCTGGACAAACTGGGAACCAGTGATTTTGGTGTCTGTCCGCATTGTAAAAAGAAAATACCAATTGAGCGTATTTTATTAGCTCCTAATAGCTCTTTTTGCGTAAATTGCGCTCGCTAAAACTAATGGCCTCGTGGCGCAACTGAATAGCGCATCAGATTTCGGCTCTGAGGGTTGGGGGTTTGAATCCCTCCGGGGTCACGAATAAGTAAAAATCCCAAACGGCAAATCAAGCTTGCTTGAATTTGTAAGTTTGGGATTTTTACTTTCAAGGCGGAGCCTTGTAGGGAACAACGTCAGTTAATCCCGATTACTTTCAAGGCGGAGCCTTGTAGGGAACAACGTCAGTTAATCCTGTATCCATACTGAAGGCAATAAATCTGTAACTGTGGTATTGAATTTTGATATAATACTACAATTACAAGCATATTTGCTTGTAGCAGAATAAGTACTATCTTCAGCAACTTATTAATTTCAGTAATCAACTTAAAATAAGAAACTATGAAAATAAAATACACAATTGTTATTTTACTGTTTTTTATGGCTTTTGTCATGCCGGTCCATGGACAGAAGACACTCACTAAAATTCTTAAAAACGGAGAAATCAGGATTGGTCTAACAGGGAATCAACCACCCTTCAACATGAAATCTAAGTCTGGCGAATTAATGGGCTTTGAAGTAGACCTTGCCAAGGTATTAGCGAATGGTATGGGCGTGAAATTGACTACCGTGATAATGCCATTTTCAGAGCTTTTACCGGCATTGGAGGCTGGCAAAATAGATGCAGTTATGTCTGGAATGACGGTTACGTCCGAACGTAGTGTAAAAGCACTGTTTACAGGTCCTTATACGATATCTGGCAAATCAATTCTTGCAAAATCATCCGTCTTATCCAAATTGAAGGGGACCGAAGAAGCCAATAATGAAGCTTACAAAATAACCTGTTTAAAAGGATCTACTAGTGAGGCTTTTGTTAAAAAATATATGCCCAAAGCACAGGCTATTCCAGTTAACAATTATGATGAAGGTATTGCCATGATACTTAATGACCAGGCAGATGCTATGGTTGCAGATTACCCAATTTGTGTAATTACCATCATGCGCAACCAGGGAAAAGATTTAGTAACACTAGAAGGCCCATTGAATATAGAACCGATAGGTATGGCACTGCCGGCAAATGATCTCCATTTTCATAACCTGGTAGAAAATTACCTAAAGGCATTTGATTTAGCAGGGGCACTTAAAATTATTGACGACAAATGGTTAAAGGATGGCAGCTGGTTGTTTAGTATGGAATAGGTGTCGTAAGCTGAAACAACATCATCTTTAGCCATATTACAGTATTTTCAGGGATTTGTTAAAATTGTGATAATTTGGAAGATTAAGTGTAACGTTTTAAAAGTCTTTACGTCTTAATGTCATAATATGTAAAAAAAACAAAACATGAGACATTCAAATAGAAGTACAAAAACAAAAGGATCTTTCTTATTCTCTGCCTTCCAGGCGAGTAAAAGAACGAATTGGAACGCGGTTAGAAAATACACTAACTAGGAAAAATAAGAAAATACAATAATAATTATTATTATTTAATTAGGGAGCCATATCGGCTCCCTTTTTTCCTTTGCTTAATTACCAACCATTTTTATCAATAAATTCTTTAAATCAATAAGCGGGACTTTTGCGTATTCACTCTGGCATATTATGATTTATATAGTTTAATTTAAATCGTTGAGAATACCTATCAGCCAATTCAAAGTTATTAAAAGGGCTCCATGTGAAATATTCCTGTAAGCGAATTCCTTCTTCTATTTCATTATGGCAAGCCATAAGAAAATTATGAGCCTTGATATTACAGATTATGTTGCCAAATATAAATAACCAGTTACGGGGTTGCCAGGTTATTTTCCAAGCTTTCAATTTCTTGAACTAAGCTGTTTAAAGTTTTACTGCCCTCTTCTAATAGTCCCAATATTTGTTGTTTGGACCCTGGAAATTCTTCTTTTAGGCTGTTGAACAATTCCTGATAATAGTGTATTCCATCTTTTAAATTGTTGGCAAAGGTCAACAAATACTTCCTTTGCTTATCGGTTGTGGAAATGCGATTTTCGGCAATACGTGCTGCAAGATAATCCAAATAAATATGGAGTTCTTTTATGAACATGTGGGGACGATCCTTCCTTATTATCACATTGGTCTTTCCATAAATATGGTCTATCATTTCACTTAATTCCATGGTTTTAGAAAAATAAGCCATATTAGGACCCGGGCATACCGAAACCCCCTGGCCTTCGGTTTTTGTATCAAGTCCATAAGCGAGCAGAGCAGAAGTTCCCAGTCCGACACAGGTACAGGATTTTTCGGTTATCTTATTGTAGTAGTATGTATAGTCCTCTGCAGATAGTTCTTGCTCGTCCAACTCCTTTATTTTTAGATGTTGGTATTGTCTCGATGCAGTGCAGATGCCAGTATCCAAAAAGTCTTTGTTCATCGCCACAAATTTTTTCGGACAAGGGCTTCCTGGTCTTCCCTTTTCGATCAATTTCGATTTTTCCAAATCTTTAGTATTTCCTTTTAAGCTATGAAAGGGAATGCCCAAGGGTGAAATATTACTGAGATACAAATCATCTTCTTTGGCCTCGACTAATTTTGTGATGGTCGACTTGTCAACAGTTGTTGCTTCCGGCACCAAAAGAAATGGCGTTCCCCAACCAACAGAGTCGACCTTGTAATGATTCAAAATAAAGTTGTGTTCCTCTGTGGTTCCCACGCCACCTTGAGCTGTCATTTTTAACGGCAAGATCGTTTTTGGAATCACTCGGCTTTTATGGGCTAAGGCACCTGCTAAAATCTCATAAACCGATTGCCTCAATTCTTCTTTCTCTTCTTTAAACTGATTTAGGATAGGACCCATAAGATAACCATCTGTAGCAAAGGCATGTCCGCCGCAATTAAGCCCGGATTCAATTCGATATTCCGATACCCATAATCCTTTTTTTGCCAAGAATTTACCTTGGATCAGAGCAGACCGGAAATCACTTACTTTTAAGACTATTTTCTTTTTAATCGTTCCATTTTCATCGGGATAAAAATCTTCGAACTGCTCCAAATAACTATATAATCTAGGGTTCATTCCGGCAGAAAGGATCAGGGAAGAATTTAGAACACTGTTTGCATAACCTCTTAGTGCCGCATGCGCATCATTATATTCTGAGGGCAATTTCACCTTTTTTCTATAATTTTCCTTATCAACCTTGGTCATAATATTAACATCAATACTGCCCATACAGAGGTTATCCATCACCCAAGTTTTGATTTCCTGTAAATCAAAAGAGTCTTTGGTTAAATTCTTGAACTCTTGTTTCAAACTGGACGTATCGGGCAACATTGAAAAATATTTCTTGATTTCAGTTGCTGATTCAGCAGTAACATTTTTTAGCTCTTCGAATTTTTTTACGCTCTCATCATAGATAAGGTTAAGATAGGAAGTGATTCTTTTTGCCCTAAAATCATCTATTTTTTCGGTAATCTCAGAATAGGGTCGCCCGAATTTATCGCAATACATTTTTCTCAATTTTTCAATGAGAATATCATCCACTAAGGAAACAACGGAGTTTATGCCAAATTGGGAAACTTTTAAAGGAGTGTCTATGGTAAAGCCTATTCCCATAACGGGAATATGGAACGAATGGACATTTGTCATGGTACAATTTAATTTATGACAAACGCGAATCAAATTCAAACGTAATTTGCCATTACAAATTTCTAATAATAAGCGGACTGAAAACATGATATTTGTCAGTTAGTCCTTTTAAAGTTAGATTAGCTTACCTAACTACCTTCGTTAATGATTAAATTAAAGCAACACATCCACATAGCTTTAGCATATTTTTTCCTGGCAGCCTCCTTGGGGGTGTTATTAAGGTCATTTTATGCGATTAAAATTCCAATAAACTATGACTATATTGTTCATGCACATTCACATATTGCCCTGTTGGGGTGGGTTTATCTGGCTTTAACTACGTTGATTTTCAAGATTTATGCCCAAAAAATTGACAAGTACAAGGAATACCGTGCAATTTTTTGGTTTACACAGTTGACCTTGGTGGGAATGCTTCTGACTTTCCCCTTTCGGGGTTATGCAGTGCTCTCCATAATATTTTCCACCTTATTTCTGTTCGCATCCTATTGGTTCACTTGGTTCATAATGAAAAATGTACCCAGGGAGCTGCGCACGACCAATTACTATAAATGCATTAATGCGGCATTATGGTATATGGTATTTTCAAGTATTGGTCCCTGGATGCTGGGGGCCATTATGGCTTGGTTAGGGCAGGAATCTATTTGGTATCGGATGTCTATCTATTTTTATCTTCATTTTCAATATAATGGATGGATGATTATGGCTTTACTGGGATTGTTCTTTTATATTTTGGATCAACATCAGGTTATAATATCAAGTGGTATGTTTAAGAGGTTTTTTTGGAGTATCAATCTAGGTATTCTCCTTACGTTTTTCTTGTCCACCCTTTGGACAAAACCAAATATCATTTTTAATGTTTTAGGTGGAGTAGGCCATTTGTTCCAAATTTTATCTTTTGCAATACTTCTGGAAATAGTTGTAAAATCAAGAATCAAATTAACGGACATCTTTTCCAGATTTCAATACAAACTGTTAAAAACTGTTGCCTTATTGTTAGGTGTCAAAATAATACTCCAACTATTAACCTCTTTTCCCTATTTTGCGAATTTGGCAACAACCTATCTGGACTTTACCGTTGGTTATCTGCATTGGACATTCTTAGGTGTGATGAGCATAGGATTATTTCTGTTATTAGACTTTTATAAATTGATATATTTATCGAAAATGTCATATATCCTTTATTTGATTGGTTTTGTCATAACTGAGATACTTATCTTCTACAAAGGGATAGCGGTATGGCGAGGTTTTTCAATGTTTGATGGTTATTTTGAAACATTGGCAATTGGTAGTTTTTTTATTCCATTAGCATTAATTTTAATATTGTGGTTAAATTTGAAAGGTAAATCAATTGATTAAATTCAAATGCCAACCATATCATCTCTTTATCCAAGAGTGACATCTTATTTATAGAGCCTTTGTACTAACTTACCAATACTGAGTCCCTGAACAATAATTGAAAATAATACTACGGTATACGTAATATAAAGTATTAATTCTGAAGAAGTATTGTTGCCCAAACTTAAGGCCAATGCTATGGAAATCCCTCCTCGTAATCCTCCCCATGTTAAGATAGCAACAGTTTTTATAGGTTTACTTTCCTTGTGTTTTAACAATGAGTAAGGCAGAAGCACAGAAATAAACCTGGCTAACAATACAATAACAATTGCCAGAATTCCCAAAGCAAGATAACCTGGACTAAAATTTAAGAGATGAATAGCTAAGCCTATAAGGACAAATAAGATACCGTTGAAAACATCGTCCAATACTTCCCATATTTCATTAATAAGTTTTCTTGCCGGACCCTTATTAGCAACTATATTTAATTTATTCCCTATATACATTCCGGAGACCACCATAGCCAATGGCCCTGAAACATGAATTATGGAGGCAATTGCATATCCCCCCATTACTATGGCCAGACTAATCATTACAGCCAATTGAGGATTTTCTTTTACCGATTTAATAGAGGTATACCCAATAAAACCTAATAAAGCACCAAAGAGTATCCCTCCAACAGCTTCTTCCAGAAATAATTTTCCTATTTCAACCCCCAACGAACTTTCTGTAGGATGCCCTCCCATATCAGCAAAAATTAGTATACCTGCAAAAACTACAACGCCAATGCCATCATTGAAGAGGGATTCACCTTCAATCTTGATCTGAAGATTTTTAGCAATCTTTGTTTTTTTAAGAATGGCCAATACAGCAATAGGATCTGTGGGGGAGATTAATGCGCCAAAAAGAAAGGCGTAAATTATCGGTAATTGAAGACCCATTAAATGTGCAGCACCAAAAATAAGGCCACCTACTACTAAAGTGGAAATTAGTACCCCCAGGGTAGCAAATAAAAGAACAGACCATTTCTCCTTAGTTAAATCATCAATATTCACATGCATTGCGCCCGCGAAAAGAAGAAAGCTTAAAATGCCATCTAATAATAAGGTTCGGAAATCAGATTGAGTTACAATATCACAAAAGAAGTCATAGAATTCCGGGAAAATCCCTTTACTCAACGTAATTAAAATCATAGTAACCAGGCTCATCAGCATTAGTCCAATTGTAGCTGGCATTTTTAACCATTTGTAATTTATTAAACTGAATAGAGCAGCTATGGAGAAAATTATACTAAATGACTGAAGCATTTGTAGATATTTTAAGTAAGAAATTTTTCTATATCAGATTTACATCTGTAATAATCTCTAATAAACCTGGATTGGGTTGTTCAAATAATTCCTTCATAGCCCGTTCTAAATCCCCTTCTTTGGATACACGTTTTCCCCAGGCACCACAGGAAATGGCATATTCTGAAAAATTCGGGTTAGATAAAGAGGTTTGCCATACATCGTATTCTCCTGCTCGTTGTTCTTTAGAAATTTTACCAAGTTCATGATTGTTCAGGACAATCAATTTCACCGGCATTTTGTATTTTACTAAAGTTGTGATTTCTGCCAAATACTGACAAAGCCCGCCATCACCTGCTACTGCTACCACTGGCCTCGAACTACCAACAGCAGCCCAGGCACCTATGGATGCCGGCAGTGCAAATCCAATGGAGCCCAAATATCCCGACATTAAAAAATCTTGCTGTTTTGGTTCAAAATAGCGTCCAAATGAGTATGCATTGTTCCCTACATCAACACACATGACCGCATTCTTGGGAGTCCATTTGTTCATCATTTCGAATACCGCGATAGAGCTTAGTCCATTTTCGGAAGTTTCTGATAAGCGTTTTTTCTTTTCAGTTTTCCAGATTGACCATCGTTGTGCAATTTCTGACCTCTGGTCTAAAGTATTTGTTTTTCCTTCTAAACCAGTAGTAAAGATTTCTAAAGTCCTCGAAATTTCACCCCAAACGGCTACATCTACTTCATGAAATTTGCTTAGAGCCAGTGGGTCAAAATCCACTTGTATCGTAGGTTTCTTAGGAGTAATTCCCGTATGGTTTGAGAAGGAAGCACCAAAGACCAGGAGCAGATCGGCTTCGTTCATAAACCATGAGGCGATGGGGGTTCCGCTTCTCCCTAAAACACCGCATCCCAGAGGATGATTATCGGCAATCAGCCCTTTTCCTTTAAATGTGGTAACTACCGCAGCATTCAAATTTTCCGCGAATGCAACAATTGCTTTTTTATGAGCCCGGGCACCATGCCCTAATATAATAAGCGGACGTTTTGCATTTTCAATCAAGGCAATGGCCTTGTTAACCATCTCTTTTGGCGGGGCAATCTCCATAGGAGTAATCCTGTTGGTAGGGAACTGCGCTTTTGTGCCAGATTTAGCCTTTTGGTCCTGGATTTCATCCGGGAAGGTCAGGTGAGAAACATCTCTTCTGAGGATGGCATGTTTAATGGCAAGCGACATTAATTCGGAATGCTTACTATCTCCCTGAACACGCTGGTTAAATTCAGCCACTGAATTGAATGCCTGAACCAGGTCTACTTCCTGAAAATTTCCTGTACCTACAACTTGTGTAGCTACTTGTCCGGTAAGTGCCAGAAACGGAGCCCTGTCCACCTTGGCATCCCACATGCCTGTATATAAGTTGGTAGCTCCGGGTCCTGCAATGGTGAAACAAGCTGCAGGTTTTCCTGTAAGTTTACCA
The DNA here is from genome assembly GCA_965364275.1 of uncultured Eudoraea sp. Lineage (GTDB taxonomy): Bacteria > Bacteroidota > Bacteroidia > Flavobacteriales > Flavobacteriaceae > Eudoraea. The sequence goes on from CBDTVT010000008.1 coordinate 25,217, forward strand.
TAGGCAGACACTGCAAAGGCCGCAGCGCCTTCATGGCGAATCCCATAAAAATTTAGATTTCCTTTTTGCTCCTGTCGTTTCATGGCGTCGGCAAATCCGAGGTTTGAATGCCCAACCATTCCAAAAACTTTGGTTACTCCCCAATTTATCATAGTTTCTACCATGACATCCGAAACTGTAGGTTCGTGCGCTTCCTCTTGTACCAAACCCACATATATGGCTTCATTTTCTTCCTTAGTGGGATAGACTTCCACACCATCATCAAACCCGCCCGGAGGTAAACCGGTGCAAGGGTGAAAATCCCAGCCATGCCATGGACATCTTAACAGACCATTTTCAATAGAGCCTTCACCTAAAGGCCCACCCTGATGCGGACATTTGTTGTCTAAGGCAGAAAATTTTCCCTCGAAATGAGTAAGACAGATACCTTTGTGTTTGGCAGTCACTGTTTTTACCCTGCCCTCCGGTAAATCAGTTTTATTATCCAGTACTTTATGCCAAATAAGGTCTTGCGAAGAAGCCATAATTAATCGGTTTAATTTTTATATTGGAAGAATGCCTCGGATAAAAAGGCAGTACCCTTATTCTTATCAATTTCTGTGGCTGGTAGGATTGCTCCATTAAATCCATTTACACCCCAGGATCCAAGAGATAAAGGTTTAAAACCTGAAGTATCTATTAACTCATGTCCTTTGTATCCACTAATGTATAAATAATGATCTCTGCACACAGTATCAGGAACAGCAAGGCCTAATCCAATTGCATCACCTGTCATATCATTGAAAATAGCATAAGCCCCGGTGTCAAAGTGGTGGGGCCATATCCGAATTTCCGAGTTTAAGTTTTCGTCGTGTAAAAAAGTTTCCAGAGCGATTTGAGCCAACCCCCGCAGTTTTAACAATTCGCGAAGACTATTAGAATCCAAAAGTTTAAAGACAAAATTATCTTTTATTTGATAGGGAAAATCATAATGAAAGGAATAAGCGTAAGGTAGTTTAATAGCAGCCTTAGTGGCCATCTTTTCAATCCATTTTAGAATTTCGGCATGGGTCGTACCATCCAATCGCAGTGAAGTGGATACATCATTTGAATTCCATTCCAAAGTGAATTTTTTATAGCTTACAGATAATGTATCTCCGTTCTCATTTAACGGCCTTGAATACATGCTGCTATTTTCGATTGAAAAGCCAAGATTGCTATGGCTGTCATCATCCTTTTTCTCTAAAAAACTTATTCCTGCGGCAGCAAGGTATTGCGCCAGCAGATACATCATCTTTTCCATTACCGGATTATCTTTTATGTTCAGGGCTATCAAATCCTGCCTTACATCCTGCGGCCCACTCATCTGGCTGGTTACCGTGTGCCGGGATGCCACCATTGTCTTTCAACATCCGTGCAAGATGCAAACAATTCCATACCAGGAAAGTTGTATTTCTATTGGTAAAGTCGTTTTCGGGACCTCCTGAACCTTCGTCCCTGTAGGAAGGTCCTGGTCCTGCTTCACCCATCCAACCGGCATCCGCTTGTGGAGGCACGGTATAGCCAATATGAGAAAGTGAAAAAAGTATATTCATGGCACAGTGTTTAACACCATCCTCATTACCGGTAATCAAGGTAGCGCCAACCTTGCCATAATCTCTGTATTGTCCTTTTTCATTAAACAAATGGGTATATCCATACATCCGTTCCAATACGCGGTTACAGACCGAGGATTTTTCTCCCAACCAGACTGAAGTACACAGAATAAGAATATCACAGGCATCTACTTCTTTTTGAAGCATGGGCCAGTCATCTTTCTCCCATTCCGGGGTTTTGGACATATCCAGGCCCAGTCCGGCAGGAAGCACATAATCTACTGGTCTGATAACTTTTGTAGCTACACCATTTGATTCAAAAATTCGCTGAGCAACACCTATAAGTGCTTCGGTATGAGAAAGAACCGGTGTTCTGTTAAGGGTGCAGTTAAGGAATAAAACTTTTAGATCGTTATATTTGGCAGGAGGATTGGAACAGTGTTGTTCCGTCATTTTTGATAGTTGTTTTGACATTAATGATTGTTTAGAATTTAGATTATTTTTTATATGATATTTTACAAGTAGGACAATCTGTGCCATGAACGGCACTTTTTAGTTTTATTCCATCTAAATGGGTGACCACAAAGTCCTGTATAAAAGCATACTTACTTTCTTTATTATTTACTCCAATCTGGGCATCCTTAAATTTCTCACGGATAATATTGCCGTATTCCTGATCTCCCCAACAATTAGGGCAAACTCCAGTAGGAACCTCATCAAATTCATCTGTTTTTTTAGTTTTAAAAAGATTGCTGAAAAAATTTCTCATTAGTTTACTGTTTTAGGAATGGAAATGTATTGGGTGCTATACTCTATATGTCCAATTTTTCTAAGATTACTTACTGTATTGCTAACTGTTTGTCTGGACGTATTGGTAAGATTGGCAATATCTTTATGTGATAATAAATTTTTAGCTACCAATTGACTTTCCTGCTCCTTGCCAAATTCGTTAATATAGGAAGTAATAAATTCAGTAATTCTTGTAGTGCTATCTTTGTAAAGCAGGTCGCGGAGTCTTCTTTCCAATCGTTTTATTCGGATACCATAAATTTTTAATACCGCATTTTTCAAAGTCTCATGTTCTTCCATAAGATTCTCCATCATATCAGATTCAATATAGCATATTATGCAGTCTTCCAAAGCTATCGCGCATTCTTCAGCGTCCCCTTTTTTATCATATAAGGACAATTCTCCAAAAATATTTCCCTTTCGGACAATGTACTTTACAAACTCGTTTGAGGAGTCAATAATCTTTACGCTTCCTTGCTTAAGAAAGAAAATACTCTTGTTATCTCTATTATTCATTTTTATTACCTGACCTTTATCCAGGTTTTCCATTTCGAGGATAGAGCACATATGCATCATGGTAGGTTTTCCAAGCTTTTGGAACAAATCAAAACCTTCTAAAAACCAATATTTTGTTAGGGCACTCATTTTCAAATAAATTACTTCTTAGTAGTTTTAAAAGTACTGAATTTTAATCCGTCAGATGTGAGAAGAATTTTAAGAAATTACTTTAGACGACATTAACGCACAGTAATTACTGGAAGATAAGAATCATAGTGGAAATCTGATAATAAATTTAGGCAACCACTTCGTTATCCTGTTCATTGTCTAATTCTTTTTTATACAGTGCAATTAATCTTATTTGAAATCCCTCCCAGGTTTAACTTTTTTAGTTCTTGTAAGAGACTTGCTTAATTCTTCCAGCGGCACCCCTTTGGTCTCAGGCATAACAAAGGCCACAAAAAGAAGCTGTAAAAACATCATAAATGCGAAAAATGTAAATACAATTCCGGGGCCTATGGTAGCAAAGAGAATAGGAATTAATGAAGGCACAACAGCTGCAAGAATCCAATGCACAGAACTTCCAAAACTTTGGCCGTATCCTCTTAAATGATTAGGGAATATTTCGGAAATAAACACCCAAATTACGGTGCCTTGTCCAATTGCATGGGCTGCTATGAACAGGAATAAAAAGAATGCGACGGAAATTCCTTCCCAGTTTAAATAAAATGCACAGGCAACCAGAGATAGAGCTATAATATATCCAATAGAGCCGATATACATTAATTGTTTTCTCCCCATTCGGTCAATCAGGTATATTCCCAACAGGGTAAATAACATATTGGTTATCCCAATACCAATACTGCTCAATAGGGCCGTACTGGCACCTAGTCCAGCTTCTTCCAATATTCGCGGAGCATAATAAAGAAACGCATTGATCCCCGAGAGTTGATTAAAAAAGGCGATGCAAAAAGCCAATATCAATGGAAATCTATATTTCAATAAGAAAATGTTTTCCCCTGGAATCGTGCCTTCACTTTCCTTTTTAATCTCCAGCATCATGTGTTCTGAATCCATGCCTGGATTTATAACTTTTAAAACTTCTTTAGCCTCATCAAAACGGAGTTTAGACAACAACCACCTGGGGCTTTTTGGAATTGTCAATGCGAATACGGTATAAATAATTGCCGGGATCGCTTCAACTCCTACCATCCAACGCCAGGCATTTTCCCCAATTCCATTTAATAGGTAATTTGAAAAAAAGGCGATCAGGATACCAAAGACAATATTAAACTGATATAAACCAACAAGTTTGCCTCGATCTTTAGCAGGAGCAATCTCTGAAATGTAAGCAGGTGCTGCGATCGTTGAAGCCCCTACCCCCAATCCACCAATAAATCTAAAAATGGCAAACGTTATGGGATCACTTGACATGGCAGAGCCCAAAGCCGAGATGGTGTAAAAGATACCTATCCATATAAGGGTATTCTTTCTGCCGAGTTTATTTGCGGGGATACCGCCTAACAATGCGCCAATAACAGTGCCCCATAGGGCCATTCCTATTACTACTACTCCATGAAACACATCGGACGAATCCCACAATGCTTGAAGTGTTTTGTCAGCACCGGAAATAACAACGGTATCAAAGCCGAAAAGAAATCCGGCTAAAGCTGCCGTAATTGACCAAACCCATATTTTTTTCATTTGAGTAGTTCTTGAGAAAACTACGGGCTTCGGCCCGTGTTTTTATTTATGATAAACTCTATATAATGAATAGGTGTTTAAAAACAGATCAAGAATGCGCTAAATCAATTCGCCTCTCGCCTCCTTATCTTTAAAGTGCTTTACAAGGTCTAGTGCATCGGGAACCACATCGCTGCAGAGCACTATGAGTGATCCTTTCTCTGCATGTGTCACCGCATGAGTAATAGCTTCTTTCTCCGAAGGTATAATGGTAGTTTTTTTATTAGGATCTTTCATTTTAATACCAGCATCCAACATGTTGATTAATTGACTTTCCGATTTGCCACGCAGATTTTTATCCTGTCTTATAATAATCTCGTCAAACATTTCAGCCGCAATACTTCCCATCTCATTATTATCTTCTTCCCTGCGGTCTCCGATACCGGCTATGATCCCTACTTTTACGGTAGCTTCCAGGTTATCTGTAAATTTTTGCAAGGCACGCATTCCTGCAGGATTGTGAGCATAGTCTAATAAGATGTCAAAGTTGTTAAACTTAAACAGATTTAAACGCCCAGGAGTACTTGAAGCCGATGGGATAAAGGTCTCCAGGGCCGCTTTCGTATCTTCAATACTGATGCCCTGAACATTGGCAGCTATAATAGCCGGTAGAATATTTTGAATCATAAACAGAGCCTTCCCACCATAGGTCAAAGGAATATTTTCTGCTTTCATTAACCGCATTTTCCACTCACCCCGGCATAGAGTTACAAAGCCATTCTCATAAATGGCAGTTATTCCGCCTATTCTTTGTAAGGCCTGTATCCTGGGGTTATTTTCATCCATGGAGAACAGCGCAAGATTGCAATTTATGTTTCTGCGCATTTCATAAACCAAATCGTCATCGGCATTTAGGATGGCATAACCATCGGGCAACACAGTTTCCGGAATAACAGCCTTAACCCGGGCAAGTTGTTCTATAGTATGGATGCCTTTTAAACCTAAATGATCTGCTGAAACATTGGTAACAATGGCAACATCACATTTTTTAAAACCCAGGCCGGCTCTTAATAAACCACCTCGTGCACATTCCAGTACGGCAAAATTGACAGTAGGATCCTTTAACACAAATTCTGCACTTGCGGGACCAGTGCAATCTCCTTTCATCAACATCCTATTTTGAATATAAACCCCATCACTTGTGGTATAACCTACCCTTTGTCCATTCATTTTAGCGATATGAGCAATCAGCCGGCTTGTCGTAGTTTTACCATTAGTTCCGGTAATAGCTATAATGGGTATCCTGCCAGTGTCACCTTTTTGAGGGAATAATTTATCTACTACAGGAGCGGCAACGTTTCTTGGTAACCCAGTGGTGGGAGCCAGGTGCATCCTGAAACCAGGGCCTGCATTTACTTCCAAAACCGCACCACCTGTATCTGAAAGTGGCTGGCTAATATCTCTGGTCATTATATCAATTCCACATATGTCGAGGTCGATGATCTTTGAAATCCTTTCCGCCATTGACACATTGGCAGGATGAACGATATCTGTTAGATCTTCTGCAGTACCTCCGGTGCTTAAATTAGCAGTATCTTTTAAAATTAATAGCTCCCCTTCCTTTAATACGGAGTCTGCAGTATAGCCTGCATCTGTGATAATCGTTTTGGTCAGATCGTTTATGGTTATTGCGGTAAGTACTTTCTCATGGCCATATCCCCTTCGTGGATCTTTATTCACTTCCTCAACCAATTCTTCTATGGTAGATTTTCCATTTCCTACAACATGAGCGGGAGTACGTTTTGCTGCGGCAACGAAATTATTGTTAATGACTAAAAGGCGGTAATCCTCGCCTGTAATATACTTCTCCACAATGACCCTACTTGATACTTCTTTAGCCACCTTAAAGGCCTCAAGAGCATCATCATAAGAATTGATATCTACTGTAATTCCTCTGCCGTGGTTTCCATCGATTGGTTTAATAACCAATGGGTATCCCACATAACGGCAAGCATCTTCCACGCTGCCTTCCCGGCTGATTATATCACCACGAGGGACTTCAACTTCGGCCTGTTCTAATAAATATTTAGTGTCTTCCTTATCACATGCTAATTCAACGCCTATACTGCTGGTCTCACTGGTTACGGTAGCCTGTATTCTTTTCTGATTGGCGCCATACCCAAGTTGCACAAGCGAATATTTGTTTAACCGTATCCATGGTATCCCACGGCTTTGCGCTTCCAGAACTATAGACCCGGTACTTGGTCCCAGTCGTTCAGATTCCCGAAGTTCGCGCATACGTTGTATGTCATCTTCCATATCATAAGGCTCTGCAGCAATTAATGCTTCACAAATACGAACAGCAGCTTTAGCAGCATATCTGCCTACCGATTCTTCAATGTATGAGAAAACAACGTTGTATACCCCTTTCTCCCCATATCCGCGCGTTCTTCCGAATCCAGTATCCATATCTGCCAATGTTTGGATTTCCAGGGCAATATGCTCAATTATATGACCCATCCACGTTCCTTCATCCACCCGCATAAAAAAACCTCCTTCACATCCTTCTGAACATCTATGAGAGTACATACTTGGAAACATCTCGCGAATACGGTCTGCGAATCCATCAATTTTATTGCTTGGCAATTCTTCCATTTCTTCTAAATCCAGGACCATTACAATTAGTCTGTGACGGCGAATAGACCAGTAATTTGGTCCCCTCATGGCATTTATTTCTCTTATTTTCATGACCTTAGATTTTATGGTTCTTAATCGTGGATTTATAAATCGACAACAAGCCTTGGAATACTATTCTTACTGTTGAAATGAGTTTAATAAGTTCTTTGTTATTTCATAAATATATGACATTTTTTATAACAATAGCTGTATTTTTGCTTCCTATATACCAAAAAGTATGACGGTAAATGGAACCTTAATTCCAATAGGTGGAAATGAGGATAAAGGGACGGTATCAGGAGAGTCGTTTCACCTTGAATTTATTCAGGAAAGTATCCTCTCCAGAGTGGTAAGTGAGAGTGGGGGTAAAGAGGCACAAATTGTTGTTATTCCAACTGCCTCAAGTATTCCAAAAGATGTAAGTAGTAGTTATCTCAGGGCCTTTGATAAATTAGGATGTCGTAAGGTCCATATTATGGACATTCGAGACAGGAAAGAGTCTGAAAACCCAAAGAATCTGGAATGGATTGGAAATGCACAATGTGTGATGTTTTCCGGGGGGAACCAATCTAAAATCACTTCAAAAATAGGTAGCACTAAATTACATGAAGTGCTCATAGAACGTTATAAAAAAGACTCTTTGGTGATA